>CAXGRW010000222.1:0-8004 GCA_964012125.1 uncultured Rhodopirellula sp. | reverse complement strand
TTCGCACAACGAGCAACAACGAACAGGAACCACCTACAGTCTTTCGTCGCAAGTCACGCTGCGGTGAACATCGACCAGCCTCAGTGGTCGTGATACCTGCACAAGCAATCAACTTCATTCAGGGATGCTTCTCGAACCAGGCGATGGTTGCGGAAGCGATGCCCTCATGTCCGCCGTCAAAAATAGTCAGGCGAGCTTTTCCACTGTGACGTCGCAAAAAATACTTTCGATTGAAAGTTGGATCAAAGCCTTCATCACCTGCCCTCGCTGGTTCCAACTTTCCAGGCCGTGACAATTGCGATATTTCGATCTCAGTCACTGGCTGGTCACCCCTGGCTTCCGCGATTCGATTAAAGACTTTGATGGAATGGCTGATAGGCACACTTCCTTCATGCCCATCTTTGAGCCCAGCGCTGATGTCGATCGCGACGTCACGTGCATCTGCCGCATAAGTGATGGGACTGCGATTTTGATACTGCGCATCGACCTGCAACGAGTCACCGGGAGCCCCACCACAACACTGTTCGATCATTTTACCGTAGCGCGTATCACGGTGCCGCGCATGCCATTTCGCAAGATCACTAATCCCCACCCATGCGCTAGCAGCTCGCCACAACTTGGGATGTCTTGCAGCCATGAGCATTGTCATATGGCCGCCACCCGATGTCCCTGTCAAATAAATCCTGTCTGCGTCGACTTGGTAGTGCTCAGCAACCCACGAAAGCGCATCAAGAATATCCTGCTGGGCCAACCTTGATCCACATGCTTGCGGGCTACGATTGGCACCGCGAAAATTAGGAAACAGATAAATCCAACCCCTGCCATGCACGAGTTTCTCGAGTTCATTACGCTGCGATAAATCCGCGCTCCAAGAATGAAGGCTGACCACCAAAGGAACAGGCTTGTGCAACTGTTTGCCGGAGGAGGGAGCAATCAGAATCGCTTCCTGAATACTATCGTCCATTGAGCTTTTGAATTGAATTCGCTCGCGTTGCATCACCACCCGTGACTCCTCCGCGCACACTTCAGTCCTGATTGAGACTGCAGATATTAAAATCGCCAATAAAAAGCCGAAGCCCAAAATACGGATCATAGAATTGGCCCATTCAAATAAGAATATTTTCGTTGCAACGACAGCAAATCGAACACCACCTCGCAGCCTCGACCAAGCCATGCGTCACGGCCGAGCATGGAGTCAACTCCAGAGACTTTGTGTAGCTCTGAGTTTATACCAAGACAAGGAAGCCGAGAGCATCAAAAGCATTGACAGAAGCTTTCAAGCCAGCCTCAACACTTCATCATGTTCCCCGTGAGCACATCACCCTTCGTCAAACCGGTTTCAAAAATGACGTGTTTTTGAATTCTGCCCCTCTCATTTTCGGATTTTTAACGGACGGAAACGCTATTTGCATTTATCACCACGTGATTATGGGTAACTACTACAATGCTCTCAAACACTCTCTTTCGTAAGCCAGACTCGGCAGTCATACTCTTTGAACGGAATCAAGTTGGGAAAGTTTAGGAGCGGTTAATGTGCGGAATAACGGGAGCAGTCTGGAGCGACCAGAGACAATCCATCGCTCCCGAAGTGCTGACCAGAATGACCAATGCCATCTCGCATCGTGGTCCTGACGATTCCCAGACCTGGATCGACACATCCCAACGGGACGCTTATGGAAATCACATTGGTGTCGCCCTTGGTTTTCGCCGCCTCAGCATCATCGATCTTGAGGGTGCTCGGCAACCGATGTCCAACGAAGATGACACCATTCAAATGGTCTTCAATGGTGAGATCTATAATTACCAGACACTGCGCAGAAGACTTGAGGGTCGTGGGCATCAGTTCGCAACAGATGGGGATGGTGAATCGATTCTGCACCTATATGAGGACTATGGTGCAGACTGCTTTAACCATCTCAATGGCATGTTTGCAATTGGCATCTGGGATGCGAAGCGAACGCGATTTGTGCTGGCACGCGATCGCATTGGACAAAAACCTCTCTATTACGCGGTCAAAAACAATCGGCTTGTTTTCGGCAGCGAATTGAAATCGCTGGCGGCTGTTGAAGGAATCTGCGAGGAAATAGACCCCGCGGCGATTGATGAATTCTTGACTTATCAATACGTCCCTCACCCAGGAACGATCTGGAAAGGTGTTCGAAAATTAGCGCCGGGGCATATGGCCATTTATGAAAATGGTCAATTAACTGTCCATCGATACTGGGATTTTGATCCGTCCGTAGAAAAACCTATTGATGGTGAAACTGCCTGCGAACACCTCCGTGAACTGCTGACCGATTCTGTAAAAATACGAATGCAAAGTGATGTGCCACTGGGTGCATTCCTGTCGGGGGGCATTGATTCATCACTGATTACTGCAATTGCTAACGAGCAAAGTGATTCATCGATCCGCACATTCAGCATTGGCTTTCCTGTTGCAGATTTTGACGAGACTGCATACGCGGCCGAAGTTGCCAAGCACCTTGGAACTCAACACCAAAGATTTGAGGTGATGCCTAGTGGTGTGGATGTAATCGACAAATTGGTTTGGCATTACGACGAACCATTTGGTGATTCATCAGCTGTTCCAACGTGGTACCTCTCGGAACTCACAAAATCTGAAGTCACTGTGGCTCTCTCCGGTGACGGTGGAGATGAATTATTTGCTGGATACGAGCGTTACCGTGCCTTATGGCTGAGCAATAAACTACGAAGCCTGTTTCCGGTTCACAAAATCCCGGGACTGCAACTGATTCAAAGGCTCCCTGACTCGAACCGCAGGAAATCGTTAGTGCGGCGTGGCAAGCGTTTTCTGGAAGCGCTGGACCAACCACCATCAAGACGATATTTAAACTGGCTACAGATTTTCCCAGAATCGTTAAGAGCTTCGATCTACACCGACAGTTTCTTGGAATCATTGCCTGGTGATGATCCCTTTGATTTTCTGGACTCAGCATGGTCACGAAGTGCCGGCCGAGATTTGGTCACGCGTGCCTCCACCGCAGACATTCTTTCCTACTTGCCGTGTGACCTTTGCACGAAAGTCGATATTGCATCAATGGCTCACGGCTTGGAAGTGCGACAACCCCTGCTCGACCACCGCATTGTCGAGTTCGCAGCCTCACTGCCAGTGGATCTGAAATTTCGTGGCAAGAGAGGCAAGCTGATCCTGCAAGACACATTCGGATCAATGATTCCCAAATCCATTTTCACTCGAAAGAAAATGGGTTTTGGGATACCGATTGCCAACTGGTTTCGAGATGAACTCAAGCCCATGGTGCATGACACCCTACTGGCACAAGACGCAAGGATCAGCCCCTATTTCCGACAGGAATCCATTGCCGAACTCGTCCGGGCCCATGAGACCAACGAGCAAAATCATGGATACAGGTTGTGGAACCTTCTGATTCTTGAGAAGTGGCTCCGCGAGTGGACCTAGATCAGACCACTGATGAGACTGTTTGTCAGGCAGATTCGGAAGCTAAACGCAACTTTCGTTCGCGTCCACGAATCGCAATACCGAACATGGTGGAACTGGTCACTAACGCTAGGAAACCACCAACCGTCACGACCCCCAGCACTGCCATTCGCTGCGTGACTTCGGTGTTCTTCCAGGCTTCCAACATCGAATCGCGTTCTGATTCAGTAATTAGAATTTCCACAGCATCCTCATACTGTGTCGTTCCTCCAACCATCACCTCACCAGAATATCGTCGCTGCGTAAGCTCCTCATCGAATCGTTTGTCACTGACCTGATAAAAGCGAGCACTCCCAAATGTCCCCACGACGTTGTCGATGAACGTTGACAAAGCTGCACTTCGCATCAGTTTCAATTCTTGCACACTCTCATCTCGCGTTTCACACGGCCCTGACACCACCACAAACGTTGCCACGTTGTCTCGCTCTTGCACCGGATTGCTAATCCACTCTGGACGACTCTCTGGGTAAACAACATGGTCAAGCGGCGGCACAGATAACTCTTTCGGATCTTGATCGACCGCTGCTAGCTGATCATTCACACTTTGATCACTAGGCTTTGCTGCCTTCTCATCTGCCACTGACATTTCAGATGTACACCCAAGCAGAACAACTGCTGCCAACACCAATCGTCTTTTGAGATGATACTCATACATTGCTGGTTCCTCCTGCCGTGACGCCGACAATATTTCCCTCTGCGGGCTGATTTTGAGGGCTTCCATGTTGGATCGCTTTACGATTAACCCACGGTGCTGAAAGTTGAACAGTGATTGCGATTCCTCCCGCTGCCATGATCCCGATCGCTCCCGGGATCGGAATGAATTGATGCACTGCCCAACCGACAAAGACAGCGACCGCCACTGACCATAGACTGAGGCGTTTTCGACGCAAAGGATCAACGGGCTTCCACCAACGCAACACTGCAAACAGCAAGGCAAAATGCGTCACAAATGCTGATACAGTTGGGTTTCCTTCTGGATAAAGACTTGGTGAAAGGCTGGTTGAATCCAAATCCCTGACCAACGCTCCGTCCAGCGGGATCATCAAAAACTCACCCGTTACAAAAGCAAGATAACCGATCGCGGCTCCCACACCAGCCAAGGCCAGTCGACGGGCCAGTGGCTCGCCGTCATCACACTCCCACAATTTCCCCAAACTCAAAATATTAAAGGCAGCACCTAGCACAATGATCGCCAGCCATACGTAGGTCGCGATTGATTGAGCGGGCACGGGTTCGTTGTAAAATCGAATTGCTCCTGCCGCCCCTGCCAGGCCGATGGCTGAAAGCGTTGCAGCAATCCATGAAGTGTTCAACTCAGCTAGTCGGTTCAATCGCGGCTTGGCACGAAGCTCATTGCGTACACCACTGGCCCAAGCGACAGGTGAAATGACTCTACGTTGCGGAGCGTATTGAACTGCCAGGCGTTGCGCCTCTGCGTATTTTGGTTGCCGCTTCGATTGCACGACCATCTTCCAGATCACGTAATACGGGACATAACCACACGCGATCAAAGTCAACAACGGCACCAACCAGCCGACATTCACAAAGAACAGGATACCAACGACCAACCCGAGGGCAGTCTTTTCATATGGCCCAGCTAAGTAACCATTGCCAGTGAAACAGCGAGTAAAATCGTGCCAACTTCTCTGCACAGCTCTCGCAACCGGCTCATCAAATAGAGCATCCTGATCCTTCTGTTGCCCAGCTTTTGGCGTGTTCCCTACATCAACGGAAGAGGCAACCAAAATCGCGTCAATCGGCTCTGATTCTAGTAAATCAGCACCCAAGACTGAATGACCATTCGTCGTCTCAGAACCTTGCTGCTCCCAAGATGCACTTCCATTATTTTTAAGTGAAGCCAGCATTTCTGGCACAGATGAAAATCGTTTGCTCGGATCTTTTTCCAAGCATCGTGCAATCGTTGAACGGTAAGGATCTGCGATACCGCTCAGATCCGCTGTTGCCGTCAAATGCTTGACAATGATCTCGTGACAACTCTCGCCATCAAACGGAACTCGACCAGTCAACAATTCAAAAAGCAGAACCCCCAGGGCATAAATATCAATTTCGCGGCCGTACTGGCCCCTGCCAATTTCCGGTGCCATGTAATGAAAGGTCCCGACACTCTCTGTGTGACCACCACGATGAGAGGTAGAGATGAACTTACTGAGACCGTAATCGCCAACTTTAACCTGACCCAAGTCATCAAAGATATTGCCAGGTTTAAGATCCCGGTGCACGAGGCCTGCGCAATGTAAATGGTGAACCCCGGCCCCAATCCCTTGTATCCAGCGGTTGGCCTCTGGTAGCGACAACCCCTCCGGAGACTCATCAAGAATTTGCCGTAAATTGAGCCCCGCTACGTACTCCATGACGACCCATGACTCATCTTTTGAGTCACGACAAATGTCGAACAAGGCAACAAGATTGGAATGCTTCAAATTCAAACATTGCGAAACACCACGAAGTTCGATTTCCAGGTTGCGTTGAATTCGCTTCAGCGCAACCTCCTTGCCAGCATCACTAAGAGCAAAGTAAACCTCTCCAAAGCCACCCATGCCTACTCCACGACGAATCGTGTAAGGCGGCAAAGGTGTCGATCCGGGAGAATACGTAAATGTCATCGATCGAGTCGTTGAATCACTAGCCTGTGTTTCCCCTAGCCAAACTTCATCCTGACTTGGGCGGTGAGAGGAATCAGCGTCACTCATACCAACACTTCCATCACCAAAATCGGAAGCCACTTCAAACCCATCATGGGCGAAATCCATCTCAACGTGCGAACTGTGGTCGACCACCTGATTTGCCGATGAGGGCGAAGTTTTGGGACGCTCCTTCAGTTTAGCCAGTAATGTATTCATTAATTGAGGTTTCCGAGGAGATTGATCCAGAGTGTTGTTCTCTGGGACGTCATTTCCCACGCTATTCAAGGCAATAGCCGAATCCGGCATGGGCGCGGAACTTTCACCCAACTTTGGCAGTTTTGCTGCATTTGGTTGTTTTGGGGCGTTCTTCATGCCAACTCCAACGTCATCGCGAGTGATTGAAGCACGACTCTGGACCCCGCCTCGAGCCGCTGAAAATCACCCAAAAGACCAGCCTTGGCATACCACTGGTTGTCTTTCAATTGCAGGATGGCCCGATCAGTGGCATCACGACACCTCAGATGACAATCGGAACTTGGCCCCACAAGAATCGTCTCACGCACCAACACCACACCGTCCACGTGTTGATCAAAACGATGAGGACCATTCAAAGAAAGAACAGCAGTATCTGAAAGTTGACTAGGTTTTCCCAATGTCATCAAAGCAGATCCCTCGACCGGAACCTGAGCACCATCCGTCAGCAGAATCTTTTGAGCTGTTGGACTCTGTCCCTGCCAAAAATAATCAGCCCCTCGTCGGGAGATTTGGCCAGCCATACGAGGCCAGTCAGCCTGAACACAGATGTCTGCATTGCTAACACGACTCAATCCCCCAACACTCCATTGCACTCCCGTCACCAGCAAATAGCCACCACAACCATCGATCCACAATCTCCAGCGTGATACTGGAGATTGATGGGTTTTCGATTTGGGTTTGGTTACCGACACGGATCAGCCTGCTGTGTCAGGAAGGAAAATGAGTAAAGAAGAGTGCAACAAACTCACATCAGTCGATTTGAATAGCAACAAAAGATTCAGATTGCTTGTCTTGCGATCCCTCGAAATACGAAGAAATCTCGCTAAGCAGATTCTCATCGTTCGGCTCATCGAGGTCAATTTCACTGAAGTACTCAGCGTCGATGCTCATTGTCTCCTCCTCAACATCAATCCTGGTCGCAATCTCGTCTAATAGGTCACGAGTGCGAGCCAATTGACTGTCATCCAAATTGAGTTGGCTGCTTGTTTGTGCAACACGCAAAGCTCCAACACGGGCCTGCAGATTCTCAACCTCTACTTCCAACTGACTCTTTGCACCGAGCATGGCTTCCATTCGCTCCTGAGCAGCATGCAACGAAGCTTCACGAGCCGATAACATTTGCCCCAGCTTCTCGGCGGTTGCCCGGCGTGTCTTGAAACGCTTGAAACGGTTCCCAAGGTCACTTTGAACTTGTGCAGATGTGTAGGTCCGACCTCCATAACTGTAGACCTCATTTTCGCTCCGTAAGTCCTCGCTCAATCGCTCAATATCACTCTGAGTCTTTGCGAGTCGCTCGTTTGTCTGATCCAGCTGTTTTTCCAACTTGGCAAAATCAACCTTCTCACGAGCAATACGTTTCGCATTCACTTCAATCTCCGGCTTCAGATCGGCAATCATCTGACGAGCTCGCTTCAGTTCCCACTCCAACGGCATCGCATCGTTGGCTGATTCCTGCAACCAGCTGACCCCACATCTCGCGTAGCTGAAAAGGGGCAAACCGAAAGTAAGACTCGAAAGGAGGGCGAGTGCGCCCCCCGCCATCATCATTTTTTTAATCATCTCAGGTTTCCTCGATATGGGTGGCTGATAGAAATCGGTGACCAATGCGACTTGCATCAATCACCG
>CAXGRW010000221.1:0-8009 GCA_964012125.1 uncultured Rhodopirellula sp. | reverse complement strand
GTCCTTGGAGTGCTGCACGGCGTAAGCAAAGTGCGGTTGCACCATGCAACTTGGTAGAGTCGTTCTGGTTCAAATAGATTGCCGCCAACAAATCCATGCCTTGTGCTGCTTCAGCACTGCGAGATGCGATTTCTGCCAATGCAACACGTGCCGCATCAAGGTAGCGATCCGTCGCGTCACTGCCGGTCAACGTGTCACACGGCATTGCGTCCAAGACATCGGTGGTGTGGGAGATTGCCATTCGTGAAATCACATGCCCGTCCGCGTTTCCGCAGACCGCTGCAAAATCACGAGCTTCACGGATAGCGGTACGGGCGAATTGCAGCCGCCCAGTCGCGCTTTGACGCCGAATCCCAAGTTGAGCTTTCGCGATTTCCCGCGTTTGTAAGTCAATGCCTTCGGCAGCGCAACGAAACGCCTCCCAGACCGTGGCTTCTGCCGTTAGCCAGGAACCCGACCCATATTCAAACGTTCCGCGATCGATCAGAGTCCTTGCCCGTCTTGCACAAATAGACGCGCTGCTTGATCGCAACCAGCGCACCTCGCCGGTCGAGTCAGGGTTGGACACCGTCGTCACACCGCCACTTGGCGAGGGAACAGGAAAGACAGCCTCTGATGCCACAGAGCCCCTCTGCAACGCCCAAGACGTCAGAGGCTCGTTCGTACCATTGGCAGCCCGTAACTCTAACCGCTCGAAAGCCATTTTTGTTTTCCAAGTGCCACCCTCAACTTTCCTCTCGCTGAGCGGCTCGGTTGATTTTGTCTCGGAAAAAGCGACTGAAGGCACCGCGATGCCGGGTAGGCGGCGTGGCGATTGCCGCTGCACGTTGCCCAAAGCTTGCCCGGATGGTACCGCCGTGTTGATTTGTGAAAAACCATCAAATTCGTGCGGCTCCGACGCCCGCCCCGTCAACACCAAGCCTGTTATCACCGAAGCGGAACACGCAAGTGCGACTGCTAATGCAAAGCTTCTGCGAACTCGATGCGGCCATTGCTGGGTGATCATTATGCGTCTCCGTTTAGACATCAGCGAAGACACCCTAAAGTCTCCCAACATTACAGATCGGACCACCGATGCAATTGGCACCGCTAAACCCAAGCTCGATCTTCGCTACAACCAGAACCGCCCTGAGAAATCGGAAGAATCGTTACATCTTCGCTCCTAGGCGCAGCCACCATGACAGATACGGCGCCAGATCGCCGCTTGCATCTCCGGAACGAATGCCCAATCTTCCCAAACCGCCGATTGCTATCAAATGCATTTGTGCAGCTACGCCTTTCCTCGCAACTGGATCACAGCCAAATAGCAGCATAGCAGGCAAGGACTGACTCTAAGCTGAGGCGAAGACGGGAAGGCACCTGGCAGGAACACAACGACAAGGGCAACAGAAAAACAAGAACCACGCGTCTCATCTGTGCTCGACCAGCTGCCGCGAGCTTACCGCTCATGGCTCCCATTCAGAACACATCGTTAAGAATCTTCAGTTGGGCGTCACTTGCTCGGCTTTTCGGGTCCAAAATTTCCTCGCTGCGCGTACAAAGGGCACGTGACTTTGTAATTCTGCGGCTGGCAACTGTTTCAAGCGGTCCTCGTAGTCAGAGAGCCACTGTCGAAAAAACTCCACCGACTTGTGCGTGACTCGCGGCTGCCCTTCAAATTCGATGTACCAAGGAGCACTCATCGCAGCTCGAAAATGATCGTCATAAAGAGTCACCACACGAATCGTGACCCAGCCACTTTCTTTCGCATTCACGGGCGGAAGCATCCCACCTGCTGCTGCGAACTCATCAAGTCGTGCACTGTAATGCACTTTTCCATTGTGGATGACTTCCAGATATTCCACGGGGTCTCGGACCGCCAACTGCAATTCTGCGTGCAAAACCAAAACTTCACCTGGCCTCGCCTTGAAGACGTGCCCCGGCAATTGCCCCCCGAGCATGGGACGTAGCAGTGGTCCATTCGTGGCAACACTCTGTCCCTTCCATGCAGCATTCCACCACTCAAGCTCTGATTCTACTCGCGTCGCTTTGAGTGGCGGGCCGTTGTAGTCCCTCGGTGGTTTGCCCACATAAAGCCGGTTATATCCAACTGGTGTTTGCCGTCCTTGATCACCTGTCCCGGCCAACGGTGGAATCCTGAAACCGGCGTCCAACATATTCCAATAGATTTTTTCTGCCCAGCGTCCAATCGCTTTATTACCGACCTTGCCAGCACCACGAGGTCCTCGTCCATCCGTAATCGAAAGAACTCGACGATCCAACCTTAACCAATCTCCCAGCAAGAAGAATCCATCCACCTTCCCGCTGGCTAGCCACACAGGCAGTTGCCACGCGAAGGGATTTTCGACCGCAATTTTCACATCATCTTGCGACCCTAGCTGCACCATGCGTTCAACTGGAAGCAACGATTTCCTTCCATCACCGCCTTCGCCCTCGCCTTCCTTCCTATCCGCGTCATTCGTATCCAGATCATTCGACGCCTCATGCCGATAAAATACCAGACCACCCTCGTGAGTCGCACTCTCATTGATCCAAGACGGATCATTCTCGGGTGGCTCATCAGCAGCACGACCGGCGATCGGCTTGGCATCCATACGACCCAGCACCGTCGCAAGATGCAGATCTTCGGAAGCCATTCTCAATGGCAGACTGTACGGTGACGGGGGAACGCAGCAATCACCACTGGTCCACCCCTCCTGCAACATTTCAACCATCCGTGGGAGTGCAACGGCATGGTCGTCGAGACTGGTGCGCTCCAAGGAAAAATTGCCTGTAATGATCCTGTATTCAGGGCCTCGGATCATACTGAAAAGATACTGGCCATCCGGCAGGGAAAACTCGGCCGAACGATCCAAGACGAGCCCCACACCCGCCGGCACCGTCTTGCGGACCGTCACCCGCCGGCCACGTTTCTCTGCCCGTTCGAGCACCATTCGTGTGATCACAGGTTGTTCGTCAGCTTCGTCGCGAACCGATACGGTCAAACTTCCCCCGGCAGCAAAGGCCGCCTGCGACGGAATCACGGCAGCCCCGCAAAACAACACCAACACCAACACCCAAACGAAAACCATCCCTGTCCAAAACAGCGGAGTTTCAACACGAACCATTTGATATTTCATATTCACTAAGATCCCGCTCCCTCGAATTCTGTTCTCTCGAATTCCCTCAGTCTCTTACGCCTAGCATAGCGGAGGGACCGGTGTGCTCACGATAGCTGATTCTGTCCGGCAGCCCGCTCGCAGATCTCAACTAACAATCATCACCAGTTGCAGTTGAAAAAATGCATCTCGCTTTCATATGCCATGGTCGGGGAGCATCACGGCAATTCTAGCCGTTCAAACTCAGCAGTATTTCACACATTCGTTGGGACAGAGCAAAACTAAGTAAAATCCGGCGTGTTTCACAGATAACGCTTCTTGGAGCGATACGCCGAATCAACCGTGTTACTGCCGAAATGTGTCACCGAGGAACGATCTGCTCGCTAGAATAAGGGGACACCAGCAGGAAGTTTCGGCTGCTACCGAATTCACTGTTGCAACGATGAGTGAAAGATCCCGCCTTAGCTTGGGACAATAACCCGCTTGTCCGAACGTCTCCACAGACATCCCACCAGCCCAACCCGTGTGACTCTCGTACACGCAAAGCTTCGACTTCCACTTCCCAACCGACCTTGTTTGAACATACCGACGGCCCTCAGCCGCCATAAGTTTTGAAAGGCTTCAATGACTCTGCTTAACCTTCACCCGGCGCATAGCTGGCTCACAATCGCCTGTACCACCTTGCTGGCAGCGGGCCTCTGGCAAATTGAATCAGTCGCAACCGCTGCGGATAAGCCGAATATCATTTACATCATGTCAGACGACATGGGTTACTCCGACATTGAATGTTACGGAAGCGAAATTGCAACACCGAATCTTAATGCATTGGCAGATGACGGCATCCGCTTCACCCAGTTTTATAACACTGGCCGCTGTTGTCCCACGAGAGCCAGTCTGCTGACGGGTCTGTATCCGCACCAAGCTGGCATTGGGCACATGATGAATGACCGTGGTCATGATGGGTACCGAGGAGAACTGAATCGACAAAGTGTCACCATCCCAGAAGTGCTACACACAGCCGGCTATCGGTCGTACTTGTCTGGAAAGTGGCACGTCACACAGGCGGTTAATCCGAAAAACGATGCTGACAAACACAACTGGCCACTGCAACGAGGCTTTGATCGTTTTTATGGAACCATTCACGGTGCTGGCAGCTTCTTTGATCCCAATACACTCACCCGCGACAACACATTCATTTCTCCTTTTGCTGATCCAGAGTACATGCCAGAACAGATGGCAAATGGAGAATACTATTACACCGACGCGATTGCCGACCATGCTGTTCGTTTCATTCGTGAGCACCACTTTGATTCGGATGATCAACCGTTCTTCATGTACGTCAGTTTCACTGCAGCGCACTGGCCCATGCATGCATTAGAAAAAGACATCGCAAAGTACAAAGGAAAGTATGACGCAGGTTACGATGCCATCCGATCCACCCGTTACGAACGCATGATTGAGCTCGGTCTGATTGATCGGAGCAATACATTGAATTGGCCCATTGATGATAAATGGAAGGAAGAACAGCATTGGGAGTGGGACAAACGCAACATGGAAGTCTACGCTGCCATGATTGACAACATGGATCAGGGAATTGGTCGCATTGTCCAGTCACTCAAGGACACCGGTCAGTTTGAAAATACTCTGATCTGTTTCTTCCAGGACAATGGTGGCTGTGCAGAGAATTATGGACGGGGAGGAACCGGTCGAGAGCGTTCAGCCAGCCCGGATCGCGACATCCTTGCGGCAGATTACCTGCAGCCCGACATGACGCCCAAACAGACGCGAGATGGCTATGCCATGAGAACAGGAAAAGGGTCCATGGCCGGGCCAGCTGACACGGCTATCGGTTACGGACGCGGCTGGGCCACTGTTTCCAATACCCCATTTCGCGAATATAAGCACTACACGCATGAAGGCGGAATCTCGACACCTTTGATTGTTCATTGGCCCAATCAAATCGAGCAAGGTGGACGGCTGGAAAACACACCAGGACATTTGATTGACTTGATGGCAACCGCGGTTGATGTTGCGTCAGCAGAGTACCCTGTCGAGCACCACGATGGACAAACCATCAAACCGATGGAAGGCACCAGCTTAGTTCCATTGTTCACAAATGCCCCAATCAAGCGTGAAGCGATTTACTGGGAACACGAGGGCAATCGAGCCATTCGAGTTGGCAAGTACAAACTGGTTGCCAAAGGTGCCCAAGGTGAGTGGGAACTGTACGACATCAACGTCGACCGTAGTGAACAAAATGACCTCAGTATCAAACAGCCTTTCCAGACAAAGAAACTTGCCCAAATGTGGCAAAGCTACGCCGAACGTGCGAACGTCCTACCCTTGAACCCGCGTTCAAACAACCCCCCCGCCACTAATCGAAAGCAGAAACATTTCGAACTCAAACACGGGGCATCCATGGACAGCAGCAAAGCCCCTTATCTTCAAAAACGCGGTTTTGCGGTTCGGGCAACGGCTAACGTGATGGGTGATGGGGTGATCGCGGCACAAGGTGGGTCAAACCATGGCTGGTCACTCTATGTTCAACAGGGGAAACTTTGCTTTGCGACGACACGCGGTGGAAAGCAAACGCTCGTTAACAGCGACACTGAAATCGAGGGCAACGTCACGGTTGTGGCAACGCTTAGAAAGTCGGGGCAGTTGAAATTATCTGTAAACGGAGCCCCCGTCACAGAAGTAAAACTTGATGGGTGCCTCACGGACCAGCCACTCGAACCGCTCGAAGTCGGCATGGATTCAGACGGCGTGGTCGGCAAATATGAGTCACCCTACGCCCTGAAAGGCAACGTTGAAAAGCTGATCATTGATATTCCCTGACTCAAGACAGCTTCTGAATATGGGAATCAACTGGATGCGAAACTGCACAGGTTTCCCAAGACAGATATCTCGCAGCAGAGACGCCACCGTTTAGGCCTCTCTGCTGCAAGCGTTTATGATTCTGCTGCGACTCGCGTTTGATGGCAGCAACTTCTAGTAAGGTAATTCACGGAGGTAGAGATTCTTGAAGTAGAGCGCGCTGCCATGATGCTGCAACTCAATCTGGTCAGCTCGCGGCAGCGGCACAAGGCCGCTCTTGTCCCAGTAGTTTTCTAACGCAACGCGATCGACAATTTTTTTGCCATTCAGCCAAATCGTTACCTTATCACCGACCATCCGTATCAAGAACCGATTCCATTCACCAGGTTTTTTATCGGCAAGAACTGTCGGCGAGTTTCGCCATCGTTTATTGTTCCAAAGGCCCCCTGACCCAAGATTGCGACCATTTTTGTAAGCGGCGACCCACTGTTCTGTAGTCAGGTCACCTGGGCCATCCACTGAACCATCTTTTTCGGGTTTCATTCGCAAATCCCAAGGGTCCCAAATTTGAATCTGCGGTGTTCCACGCAAGTAGATCCCCGAGTCTGCGCCCGCTGGAATTTTCCAGTCAACGTACATTTCAAAGTCACCATAGTCCTTGTCTGTACATAAACTCTGGCCCTTTCCATCGTAGGTCAGCACACCTTCGACAACCGACCAGTGCTCGCGCATCACTTTGTCGGCATTCGCCTGTGCTTGGGTTGCAGCATCACCTTTTAACTGACGTCGCGACGTTGCATTTTTATGCGCCAAGCCTTTCCATCCCTGTAGATCCTTGCCATTAAAAAGAGGGGTGAAGCCACTGGGAGGAACGTTGTCTTGCTGAGACACGTGCGTTGCGGGTGAAACAGCGTAATCAGCAATCTTCATATTGCGAAATTCAACCCGATCACTGTGTCCAGCCAACACAAGATGCCCGGATCGATTTTTCATTCCCGGATGTGCTCCCCCATCGACCGGAACCGTATCATCAAGAAAGGCATCGACAATCACCGCCCCGTTCAAAATAACGATCACGTGATCATCGATCGCAATGATTGTTTCCTGATTCCACTGCCCAACAGGTTTCAGGTACCCCGTTTTCGCAGGAGTGACACCATAAATCGAGCCATGGTATTGCCACGGTTTCAGCCAACTCAGTTTCCGCTTCTTTCCGCCTGACATTTCAGCCATGCCACTGTAGCGGGCACCGCTGTGATCAAGAATTTGAATCTCCATCCCACTGGATGCAGGATGCCCACCGGTAGGCACTCGAATCCCAATGCCATTGTTTCCGCTCTCTTCAAGTTTGAATTCAAATTGAAAAGCGAAGTCTGAGTACTCGTTTTTCGTAACAAGATTCTTCCCCCCTTTTTTGCAGATCAGCACCCCATCATCAACGGTGTAGCCTTTAAGATCGCCGGTCCACCCTTCAAGGCCATCTCCTTGCAGCATGGGCTTCCACGTCACTGACGTGTTCAAGATTGACTCGACATGCTGCCCCGCGACAACATTAGGATCCTTTGCACCTCCCTCCTGCTCGGTTTGCCCTGAGGCAAACGTGCCAACGAAAAAGACCGAGGGTACGATGCTTAACATGGCCAAAAGATTAAAACGCAAATCCAGCTTCCAACCTGAATGGCGGTGTGAATTCAAAGTGTTCGGCATGAGTCATTCCAGAGGATGCGAAAACAGATGTGCAACAAAACTGGCTCACAATATACGAACAAAGCGTCGCGATCGCCAACATAGTGCACTCTGGATCGTACGAAACGTGCTGCAGCACGTCGACTCGCACGCAAGCTAACTTGATGAACGAACAGAAAGAAACGAGATGCGACGCATACTAGCTGACCAGCATCTACGCCAAAAAGCACGTGTATCTACAGCATTTTGCATTGGTCCGCTTCGCTGTGCAGCAGCATTTAGGGATCGATATCCAAAACGCGAGCCAGCGTTTTTGATCACTGGTGATACTATCTACACTCGATACTCAAGCTAAGCTTCGATACAGACTTGAGCTTTCAGTGCCCAACCATTGTCGAATTGGCTGGT
>CAXGRW010000220.1:0-8021 GCA_964012125.1 uncultured Rhodopirellula sp. | reverse complement strand
CGCCATCAACCTCAAATCCTTCCTCAATCATCTTTTTGGCATTATCCCACGCACCGCCTGCGTTTGATTGGAACAGTGCCATCAGCACACCGCTGACGGTCACTCCAGCGAGGAGTCCACCCAGCATTAGGGCATTGGTATTTCCACCGAGGCCCCAGGACTCAGGAAGCAATTTGGGAACAAATCCGAACGCAACCGGAACCAGCACAGCGACCAGACCAGGTAGGATCATCTCGCGGATCGATGCCCGAGTTGAAATGGCAACGCACTTGCCATATTCCGCTTTCCCGTCAGCTTTTTGGAATGTCTGTTGGTCGTCTGCTGGCCAATCTGAAAATTCTTCGCCCTCGTTTTTCTGCATCACCTGCAAAGCATTCTTTAGTTCAGGAATATCTCTGAACTGGCGTCGCACTTCTTCGATCATTGCCATTGCTGCACGACCTACGGCATTCATTGAAAGTGCGGAGAATAGGAACGGCAGCATCGCTCCGATGAATAAGGACGCCATCACGAATGGATTGAGTATATCGATACCTTCGAGTTTACTATCGAGGTGACTTTCGTTGTACGTTACCTTGAATGCAGCAAACAGCGCAAGTGCTGTAAGTGCAGCTGAGCCGATGGCAAAACCTTTCCCAATAGCTGCTGTGGTGTTACCCACTGCGTCAAGCTTGTCAGTACGATCTCGGACCTCTGGTGGCAAGTCAGCCATTTCAGCAATTCCACCAGCATTGTCAGAAATGGGGCCGTATGCATCGACCGCGAGCTGAATGCCTGTGTTCGATAACATTCCGACAGCGGCAATCGCGATCCCATACAGTCCTGCGCAACTGAAGGCTCCGATGATCGCAACCGCAATGATCAGAATTGGGATCGCAGTCGAGATCATTCCCACGCCCACGCCAGCAATGATTGTGGTCGCCGATCCAGTGACGGATTGACGGACGATCGACTTCACTGGCCCCTTTCCAGTGCCGGTGTAGTATTCAGTGATCTTGCCAATTGCGAGGCCTGCACCGAGGCCGAGCAGAATCGCATAGAAAACGCCATTGCTGCTGTAGACAATACCCTCGTGAGTCCACGTCGGTGGCAGCATGAATTGGATGATGAAGAATGTGAGTATCAACAGGATACCAGCTGATGAAAATTCTCCGAGGTTCAGAGCGTGATGAGGATCTCCGCCGTCTTTCACTTTGACGAGGAAGGTACCCGCGATCGAAGTCATGATTCCGACACTTGCCAGAATTAACGGTAGCATCACGGCGGACAATCCACCCATGCCGTCATTTGCAAATTCACCAAGTGTGACGAAAGCGGCACCCAAGACCATCGTTCCAATGATTGATCCAACGTACGATTCAAACAAGTCAGCTCCCATGCCAGCAACGTCTCCCACGTTATCACCAACATTATCGGCGATGGTGGCAGGATTTAGCGGATGATCTTCAGGGATACCGGCTTCTACTTTTCCCACCAAGTCTGCACCGACATCAGCTGCTTTGGTGTAGATGCCACCACCGACACGAGCAAACAAAGCGATTGATGATGCTCCGAATGAAAACCCTGTCAGCACTGTGATCACTTTCGTGATGTCTTCGACTCCAAACATTAGGCTGTAAATGATGAGCAGCGAGCTCAATCCAAGAACCCCCAAGCCAACAACACCCATTCCCATGACAGATCCACCGGCGAAAGCCACTTCCAAGGCGTGGCCGAGACCTGTTCGGGCTGCGTTTGTTGTTCGGACGTTCGCTTTGGTTGCTACTCGCATACCGATGAAGCCTGCCAAGGCTGAACAAATCGCACCCAGGATGAATGAAACTGCGATCAACGGAGAGCTCGCTTCCTGCGTGCTACCGGCGTAACCAAGTAGGCCGGCAACGATAACGACAAAGATGGCAAGAATTGAGTACTCGGCTCTGAGGAACGACATCGCGCCCTCGGTAATGTTGTTCGCGATCGTCATCATCCGATCCGTGCCCTCTTCCTGTTTCGCCACCCAGGAAGACTTCCAGAAAGTGAAAACCAATCCAGCGATTCCCAAGAATGGAATTAGGTATGCGACCCATGGCAGGCTCGCATCCGCAGTCACGCCTGTCGCCACAGGGGCGGAAGCAGTTGGAGTGGTGCCAGTCGAGGTGCTCTGATCTGAGGTTTCAGTTTCGGCCGTCGTTTGGCTCTCCGTTGTGTCTTGATTCTCTTGCGGAACCCAGGCCAACGCAGTTGAACCAAGTACGCCAAGTACCAAAAATAACGCAAAAGAGCGTCTGAACACCAACATAATGGGTAATCTTTCGTGTCACGGTTGCTGATTTCACTAGGCCTGATTGAGCCAGTGTTGTGGGTCAAAGTTGTTGATCGGCAGCATTATTATGCAACTAAGGGGACGAGTGTTACCACAGGGCTGAGCTCCTCAATCAATAATAATTTGCGATTCGTTTTCGGCGTTGAATGTGAGACGCGGATTTCGCTTTGGCCAAATCTTCGCATCCTGTAGCGGTGGATGAACGACTGTTGGTGAACGGGATGAGCCATGCGATCACAATCGCTAAGCCGCGTGAATTCCACCGTCTTCCGATGGGTTTCGCATCAATTGAAAGTTTAATCACGCCTAAGCGTGCCGTTCGTTCAACAGAGATATTATCGCGTGATTTCCTCATCTTTGGCGGGTGGCTGCCAAGGAACTTGTCCACCTTGTTGCACGTGAAGTTGGAGACGACGGCCAAGTTCTTTGAGCTTTTTTGGCAGTTTCTTGGCGAGGTTGGTGCTCTCGGCAGGGTCTGCCGCGAGATTGAATAGTTCGAACTGCTTGGTCGGCAAGTCATGCACGAGTTTGTAGTGCCCGTTGAGGAGTGCCTGACTGGTGAGTCCGGAATAGTTTGGGCCGCCTTCGCGGCGGACGAAGTAGATTTCCCGCGCTGGCCACAAATTGCTGCCGTTGGCAGCCAGTGGTTGTTTGATCAGTGGTAACAGCGACTGGCCATCGATTCCGCTGGCCACTTCGATGCCTGCCAAGTCAACGATAGTTGGGAAGAAGTCCGCCGTGCAGCAGACGGTGTGGCTTGTGGAGCCTGGCTTCGTCTGGTTCGGCACTCGGATGCAACCGGGAATTCTTAGCCCACCCTCATACATCTGTTGTTTTTCACCTCTCAGAGGACCATTGTTGGCACCCACGTTTGCCTGACCCCCGTTGTCGCTGGTGAATACGATGACAGTATTTTCGAACTGTCCTGATTTCTTCAATGCAGTCAGAACTTCACCAATCCCCGCATCCATGTGCTCAATCAATGCCACAATTTTCGCACGTTTGTCACTGATCACCATGTCGCCGTTGGCTCGTTCACGACTTTTGACCTTCTCGTACCAGTCCTCAGGCGGTTGGATCGGGGTGTGTGGTGCGTTATAGGCGAGATAAAGAAACCACGGTCTCCGCTCGATACTAGGCTTAGTGGCAGAGGAGGCACTATTGGCATCCTTGGTTACTTCCTCTTCTGCTTGGCCATTGATGTATTCGACCGCCCATTGAGTAAATAGATCGGTTGCATGGCCTTTGGGATCTATTTCTCTGCGGTCGTCACGCATGTAGTTGATGCCATGCCGCCGATGGTTGTAATAATCGTCCATCATGTCACCGAGATACCCCTGAAAGCGGTCAAAGCCCTGACTTAATGGGTGTGTTGCCGGTGAAAGGCCAAGGTGCCATTTGCCAATGGCGATTGTTTCGTAACCATTTTCCTGCAGTTGGTGTGGGAGTGTCTGGGTGAAAGGTTGGTAGTAGCCCCAGTTGTTTTCACGGTGCGTGCGAATCACACCGGGAACACCAACGCGATCCGGATAGCAGCCAGTGAGCACAGAAGCTCGAGTGGGTGAGCAGACCGGGCAATTCGCGTACAGATTTCCGAGTTTTAGTGATTCGGTATACAACTGATCCAGGTTGGGGGTTTGCATATCTTTGCTGCCGAGACAGGACAGATCTGCGAAACCAAGGTCATCGACGATGACCAGAAGCACATTGAGCTTTTTCGGTTGGGAAGTGTTTTCAGCAGAGCAAGTCTCTCCAAACCAGATCGCAAATAAGCAAAGGCAGGCGACTGTGAGACGCTTTTTCATAGGAGGGTGAGAAGGCATCAGTGGCGATATGTGGAGTAAAGCGGATTTTGGCGATTACGAGACTGTTATCGTAACCTGATAAGCGACAGTTTTGTTGACCAAAGATGCATGGGAAACTAAACTACCACTGAGCTTTTCTCGAGTGTTGCTAAACCATTGATAGAGCGATACTTACAGGTAGCGTCTTGCTGCAGTTCGCGATTCACCGACGGCGATTCGTGCAAGATGTGGGCCACGTTATTGTCTCGGGCCATACCCAGTTACAGGCAAGGGCTATACTCAACGCTTTCACAAGCCACTGATCATCATGCCATCGGAAGACCCGATTCGAATCGATGCGTCGACGGTCCACCGTGCGGTACATTCAAGTACTCCACGAGATGACCTGGCTGAACGTGAAACGACCGGGAACGATCCGGGTATTGAATCCGCCGACGAATCGTCACCAGCGGTCGGAAAAGCGAACGACGAAGAAATTTCGGAAGCCAACACTGTGATTCGGGGGTCTTCACGCGTTGAAAAATCGAAGCCAGCCGTGGAGATCATCGACCGTACGCCTGCTGCGGTCACGAAAGGTTTGCTCGGAGCACAGCTAAATCACTTCCATCTGGAAGCCTTCATTGGCGGCGGCGGGATGGGGGCAGTGTTCAAGGGGCATGATGAGCAGTTGGACCGAACCGTTGCCATCAAGGTGATTCCTTTTGTCGGTGATGATCCCGATTTGCAACGCCGTTTCCGTAATGAGGCACAAAGTGCGGCGAAGTTGGATCACCCAAGAATCGCCAGAGTGTTTGATGTGGGCAGCCATGGCGATTGGCATTACATCGTTTTCGAATATATCGAAGGTACGAATATTCGTGATCTGGTCACCCGCAATGCTGTGCTACCCATTGACGATGCGGTGTTTTATACGTGTGAGTTGGCAGATGCTCTCCAGCACGCTGCGGACCGAGGTATCGTGCACCGAGATATCAAACCTTCCAATATTTTGGTCGGCCAAGACAGCAAGATCAAACTCGTTGATATGGGACTGGCCCGGTCAGAGAATCTTGACCTCAGCGAAGATATGACTGCCAGTGGGGTCACGCTCGGCACGTTTGACTACATTTCGCCAGAGCAAGCAAAGGACCCGCGTGATGCTGATCTCAGAAGCGATATTTATTCGCTCGGCTGCACGCTTTATTTTATGTTGACAGGAAGCCCTCCCTACCCTGGGGGCACGATGTTGCAGAAGCTTTTGAGTCATGGGAATGCTCCACCTCCTGATGCACGTGTTTTGCGTCCCGAAGTGAGTGATCACATGGTGGCTGTGATTCAAAAGATGTTGGCCAAGAATCCCGATGAACGCTATCAGACCGGCTTTGACTTAGTTGCTGATCTCCGCGAGGTCGCGGTGCGTGATGGCTTGTCACGTTCGCAAGCGTTGAATCCTGTCTCTATCCCTCAGCCCAACTTGGTGGGTTTGTGGTTGGAAAAACACGTTCCATGGATCGCGGCTGTACTGCTGTTGTTCGTGATTGCGGGGTGGCTACAGTTCCAGTCGGCAACCACGCGTGATTCAGTGGTGGTCCCTGCGACGGCGGTGCTGCCCGAGGTTGGAAATGTAGCGCCGTTAAGCAAGACGATTCTGCCGACGACTCGTAACCCTCGTGACTCGGGTTTTTTACCCGATCTTGAATGGGACCTGGGTACAGGCACTGGACGCTCTCCGCGGGATGAGTCCTCAACGGCACCCGGGGAACAACCCGGCAATGAAACCGAGCAAGATGCTCCGGGCTTCACGCCCGTTCCACTGCAAGGTGAATCAACCGAACGAGATACACGGTTGGAGTCTCTTCTGTCGGATCGTGGTGAACCAACCGCAGGCGAGAATGCAAATGAAATCGCACCGCAAGTTATAAGAATCGTTTCGGACCCTGATGTCGGCTCAGAATCCAGCGGTGTATTGAATGCTGCAACACTTCGAGATGCTTTGGTGATGGCTCAGGAAACTAATGTCAAGGAAATTGAGATAGCACTCCCCGAAATTGTAAGTGAGCCAGTTGATTTACAGGTCGAGGACCTATGGATCAGGTCGACTGTCAGCGGTGGGACGGTCATTCGATTTGAGGTTGGTAACGCTGCAGCAACCGTTCGTGAAAGCATGCTTGATGTTGGATCGAGTGATGTAGTGATCGAAGACATCAACTTTGTCTGGCAGGTTCCTGGCGGCAGTGTGTCTGGTGGTTCTCTGTTTGAAATCAATGAGAACACATTGTTGCGGTTGACCGACTGCAGCGTCACGGTCAGTAACCCGAATTTACGCGACAGTGTTTATGCGTTTGACGTGATTGCTGATTCAAGTTTTTTAGGCGAAGCAACGGCGGGTGAGCCAGAAGTGCAGATCGAGTTAAACAATGTTGTTGTTCGAGGGGAGATAACAATGTTGCATATGGACGAGGCAGCGAAACTGGGCTTGGATTGGGATAATGGTTTGCTGGCTGTTTCAGGAAGCATGATCGAAACGGGCGGAACGCAAATTGAAAATGCTGAGGCTGGTGGACGCATCAATCTCGAGTTTTGGCGGGTCACCGTGCATGCGTCTGCGGGGATTTTTCGGATGAGTGCTTCGGTAAACACGCCCTACCCTGTCGCGGTGGATCGTCAAGCAAGACAAAGCATTTTTATTGTTGATCAGGATCAGCCACATTTCCAGTTTTCTGGATTTCCAAAACGTTTTCGGGGCAACGACTTGCTCCGGTTGCGGGGAAGTTCCAATCTGTATCAAGTCGGGCCTGAGTTCCGCGATGTCATGCTCCGTGTTGAAGCAGGAGATGGCATTTCGGCAGTGACACAAATGATGGATCTTGAGGAGAGCCCACCGGAGTGGGTCGTTGAGAAGTCACCCCGACGGTCATCCAGCGTCGTTCGCGTGCCCCGAGAATGGCCCCCAGCGGGGCAGCGTGTACCTGCTGTCTATGAACAGACTGATGTTTCGCCCCGAGGTTTCACGCGAGAATCGTTGCCGACCCTTCCCGCACTGGAAAATAATGAAAATGAGGGATTGTCCAGTGGGCGAACGCTCTGAAATTGCCGAAATTAGCTTGTAATTGAAGTTGGGATTTGACAATCGGCGGCTTCTTAGACTTAATTGTAGTGGCAGAGAAGATGTTTTCTGTTCCTTAATGTCCCACCTAGCCCGTCCCCACAACCTAGCCCACGTTGGAAAGGTCTGTTTGAGTAGCACGGGAATATCAGCAACCTCCGGAGAAGATTGAATGAAACGATTGGCAATTCTTTTTGCGTGCCTCATGTTGGCTACTCCTGCCATGGCAATTAGCGAATTTGGCAAGCAATGGAAAAATGAGTTCCTCGGTGGTGAGGATGTGGACGAGGACTTCAAGCGAGCGGGACGAAAAGCCGGTTGCTATGTCTGTCACGTCAAAGGTGAAGACAAGAAAAAAGTACGTAACGAGTACGGCAATGCGATCCACAAGTTGCTGAAAGCTGAAGACTTCTCCAAGGAGTACGTGAAAGCGAATCCGGAAGAAGCAAAGAAGAAGATCTTGGCAGGCTTCAAAAAAGCTGGTGAAGAGAAGAGTAAGGACGGCAAGTCCTTCACCGATAAGATCAAGAACAACGAACTGCCCGCGACTGACGCAGGTCTGTAAGAAACTGAACACTACTCCGGTAATGTTGCGAACCGCTTGTCAAACAAATCTTGGCAGGCGGTTTTTTTGCGCGTTGTGAGCCTTGTGCTTTCGGCGTTTAAAACTCGCTTTAAATTTTCTCCCCTATTTTCTAAATGATCATGAAATCCAAATTTAATACTGCCTTTGCTTGTTTGCTGCTGCTCGCATGTGGCCAAATCACTGTTCTCGGGCAGGACTCGAAAGACGGCTTCGTGCCTTTGTTTGACGGCAAAACGCTCA
>CAXGRW010000219.1:0-8076 GCA_964012125.1 uncultured Rhodopirellula sp. | reverse complement strand
TCCATCGCGACATAGACGTATTGCGTCGCAGCAATCAGCAGAACCAGGACCGATGCAAGAGTGAGAACAGAAAGCGTAAGAGCAGGCCGCATCTGGCTTGCTCGAAGGATGCGTTTACTCAGAGATTTAGGACGGGCCACAACTGGCCGCCCCTCCTCAAAACGTCCTAAATCATCCGCCAACTCGAGTGCAGTCTGATACCGATCTGCTGGCTCCTTTTCCAAACACTTCAAGCAAATCGTTTCCAGTTCGCGATGCACCGCAGGGTTGATCTCGACCGGCGAGCGGGGCTTGGCATGCAATATCTGCTGCACCAACTGCGCAAAGTCCCCGCGAAAAGGCAATTCGCCGGTCAACAGCTCGAATAACATCACGCCGATCGAATAAATATCCGTGCGTGGATCAGATGAACGTGATTCACCTTTGGCTGCTTCAGGAGACATGTACGCAGGTGTGCCTAGCACTTCACCACTCAAAGTCATGGTTGCCTCAAACACATCCTGCTTGGCCAACCCAAAATCCATCACTTGGGGATCCCCGTTTTTATCCACCATCACGTTGCTGGGCTTCAAATCACGATGAATGACCGAACTCTCGTGGATCGCCTGAATGGCTAAAGCAATTTTACGCATCATGGCAGCAGCGGTCCGTGGCGAATCACATGACGCAACACGCCACTGCGACAGAGTGGTGCCATCGATTAACTCACTACAAATGTAGACGGTTCCACGGTCCACTCCGGTATCGTAAATGGCAACCACGTAGGGGTGACGAATTGCAGCAGCGACCTTGGCTTCGCGAAGAAACAAATTCTGTTGGTCACTTGTCAACAAGCCACGGCGTGGCACTTTAATTGCAACATCGCGCTGCAGTCTGGTATCGCGAGCTTTCCAAACCAACCCAAATGAACCGGCCCCAAGACGCGACAGCAGTTCAAACTGTGCGATCATTGAACCAGCTTGAAGCCCCTTCCGATTATCGAGCACCACAACAGAGTGCTCACAATTCGGGCACTGAACTTTCCGAGAGCTTTCATTCTTGGAAAAAACAACTTGTGGAAGGCGCTGACGACAACGTGGGCACGGGATCAATGTTGGATCATCATGCAGCGGGCCGCCGGTATCCAGAAGCTCAACCACGCGGGTAGTATCCAGCTCCGCTTGCCCCGCTGAAACCGACGCATCCTCACCTTGATCCAAGTCGCAGTCTTCCGTGACTACTTGAACCAAGCCAAGCAACTTCATTTGTCTCTTCAGCTCAAGATCAAAAGCTGGGTTATCCTGTAAACCTTCATCGATAGCAACTTCCTCGCCGGATTTCCGATCAGCCATCATTGCCAACGCAATTTTTCTCGCGTGGATCTTGATCGATTGTTCTTCATCGTCCGGCATCAAATTTTCCCATCAACGCGACAAACCACTCGACTACTTCATTCCAGCCGGCGTTCGATTTCTCCACGAATAACCACACCTACCTACCTGCCCTGCGGTCGCCCGGCAGCCAAGGCAAAAGCCAAACATTTCTTTGAGTATACCGAATGCGAAGCGTCTTCCCTTATCCCAGCAACCTGCAAAACAGCGTACCGCCTCATCTCAAGCATCAACTCACGTTCCCGCAGCGTTTCCTGTTCGTAGCCTAACCACCAGCATAAAGCGACAATCAGGCCTCACTCAGGCGCGCAATGTGCATTGATTAAGAAAACACGATCAAAATCACGCCACACCGCCACAACACGCACGACCGAGGCAGTCAGCGGCTATCCGCCCCATGCTCCGCGAAAGGCAACTGTTCAACGAGCGAGTTCCAACAATTCACGACATAACAGATAGGTGCATGATCCAGCAAAGGCTTGACTGGCCTGTCATCCAATTCCAATTTTGACCACTCTTTGATCCGTTTTGTCACCGCAAGGCTTTGCCCCCGCGCTTTATCTCTGACCAAGCGAGAGGCAGGAACATTTCGGCAAAGCTGGTGCCGACTATCAAAATAAATCAATTCACCCACATGTTGATACCACAGGGGTGGCGGCACCTCCGCGACAAGATCGGTATTATTGACCACGCGAAATGTCGACTGGTGGTAGTGTTTCACAAAGTCCTCGTCTCCGATCCTAGGTGCTCCAAATGTATAAACGTTTGCAGGCTTTTGATATTGATGGGCAGCCAACACAGCAAGTGCTGCCCCCAGACTATGCCCTGTCATCCACACACTCTTTCCAGATGCGGACAAACGCTCAACGTCTGGCTTCACTTGATCCCAGACGCTGAGAAGACCTGACTGAAAACCGGCGTGAACTTTCCCGTCCGTTCCCAGCTCAGTCTGCAGAGCTTTCATATCAGTCATGAAATCTTTCCACTCGCTCGGTTCTGTCCCGCGAAACGCAACAATCACCGCATCTGCATTGAACGTCAAAATCGCTTGAGTGTGCTCTGGACTTCCCGCAGGACTCGAGTACATCTTCACATCCAACATTCCGGCAGACATGAGTTGTCGGCGGACAAAACCATCACCATCGGCATAGGCCAGCATTGAAATTTCCGCCAACCACCAAGCATTGACGAGATCAAAATCCGGAACCTTCCCCGGAAGCGGAGTCCCATGAGGAAATGAAAAGCTGGAAGCGTGCTTCAGATAGGGATGGCTGTAATTAGGCTCAAATAGCGAACTGAAGGTCTGAACCTTTGGCATTTCCTTGCGTGAAAAGTGCTCATTGCCCTGAGCGCAAACTAACGATGGCGCGATACACGCGAACGCAAAGCAAACCGGAAGCCAAACCCTAATGCTGACTTGCCGATCAATGAACCGAGTGGCCATCCTTGCAACCTGTATTTTCACTGGTGCACCTGAGTCTTCACGGGACTGCTGGAGTGTTCACGGGATCCGCAACATCTTCACCGAACCAAAGGTGCGCCAAACGCTTGCCTTTCGTGGCATTCTACCTGTCACTTGCCACTCAGCACAGCGTGATTTGCCCCGACTGCCCCATCTTGCCCCACCCTGCCTCAACAGATTGATCCACAACCCCATGCGGCGACAGCTGCATGGGGCGATCGACCCTGCAAAACGATCCCAGCCGTTACCTCAGTTACCCGCACCGACTTTGGCCAGGTCCAGAAACACGATGTGCGAGGGATTCCCAACGGGAACGTAATGCCCTGTAAAACTCAACCCGCCAGTTCTCTGATTCACTTTAAAAACAGCGAGATGATCAGCACGCTGGTTACCGCAGTAAAGAAAATTCCCTGTCGGATCAAAACTAAAACTTCGGGGGTAATTGCCTCGAGTCCACTCATCCGCCACATGCTTGAGTTCACCATTCGAACCGACCGAAAAAATCCCGATACTGTCGTGCAAACGATTACCGGCGTACACAAATCGCCCATCATTTGAAACCAGAATCTCTGAGCAAAAATTGCTACCGGCAAATCCCCTGGGCAAGGTTGAAATGGTTTGACGCGAAGTCAATTCGCCAGTGTCACTGTCATAGTCGAACAGCACGATCGTCGAACCCTCCTCCTGGATAGAGTAAAACCATCGTCCATTGGGGTGGAAATGAAAATGCCGCGGCCCATCACCTGCAGGCAAGGCAATCTGCGACCGCCGTGCCGGTGACAGGGTCCCCGTATCAACATCAAACTTCCAGACATAAATGCGATCAAGACCAAGATCGACATGCAACACAAATCTGCCCGATGGATCAGACTGAATCATGTGAGCGTGCGTGCGGTCGTGACCACTGAAAGCTTTGCTGCCCACTGGCGCGTTCGAGGAGGTCGCGGGACCAATCCTACCCTCATCCACCTTCACATCAGTTGCTTTACCAAGCCGTCCGTCTTTCAGGATTGGCAGTACTGCTACTGACCCGCCGAAATAGTTTGCAACCAACAAATAACGACCCGAAGGATGAATACTGACATAAGTCGGACCAGCACCACCTGAGGCAACCGTATTGAGCAATTCAAGCTGCCCATGAACAGCATCAACCGCATAAGCACTGACAGTTCCTTCCTTGGTGCCATTCAGGCGATCTGTTTCGTTCGCTGAATAGAGCCTTGTCCCCGCCTCGTTGATGACCAGACAACTTGGACTTGTGCCACTGCGAGTGACCCCCGCAGGCGTCAAATCCCCCGTCTCTCGATTGACTCGGAAATGGTGAATTCCCAGCCCATTCCCGGGCGGCAGATCCACCTGCGTTGGAAGCATATCCTCGAGAGGAGAACTGAACGTACCAACATAAGCCATCAATGGAGCCTTCTCTTCCCCCTGAGCTTGCACTGAAGTGAACCACATCAGGCAGAAACAGCCAAAAATGCCAAAACGCCCAACTGCTTGGCAAACTTGACGGTCGATACGACTCATCCCATTTTTCGCGAGCCAAGGAAAACTGAAAAACATCATGGGCTGATTCTCAAAGGTAATAAGCGAACAGGTGAAATCTTTGCTCACAGAATAAACGAAATAACGGCGTCAGGGTGCTGACTGCGTCACGGTGCTGGTAGCGACACGGTGCCATGCAATAAATTCGACTTTCAAGAACAAGATATCGCACACCGTTTTGTAGTATTCACAATCATACCCACACCACCAATGACAGCAAAACCAATACCGAAACGAACATTCACATTCAGTGCGCGAGATCGGTGTAAACAGCTGAACAGTTACATGATGAAACCGTTACATGATGAAACCGCTCATCATGCAACGGTTGTGTACCACGGAACAAATAATAGCGGGATGATGTTTAGCAAAATAAAAGTAGATAAATGAGGCTCACGGAACGGGACTAATCGAAAAACGCGTCGAAACTCGGTTACTAAATGCAGTATCATGGAAGACGGAACTTGAGGCCTCGTCACAGCAGAATTGCTCTCCTAGCGATTGCCCGCGAACAAACCCCACCTTCACACCGGACACCTACCACCGATGCTTCGATTTTTTATTCTTCTGGCGTATTCTGCTGCTGCAACGTGGTCCTCGGCATCTGCAGCAGAGACAGTAAAAGTTTTTGTTCTGGCAGGCCAATCGAACATGCAAGGACATGGCAAGGTTGACGCTGATCTGCGTGCCAACGACGGCAAGGGATCCTTGGAGTGGCTCGCCAACAATCCGACCACCTCGAAGAAATACGGTTCACTGGTCGACGCGGCGGGAAATTGGAGAGAGAGATCAGATGTGCAAATTGTCTACTTGGATCGGAAAGGGAACCTAACTCCGGGCTACGGTCACCGCGAGGGCTACATAGGACCCGAGTTGGGATTTGGTCAAGTTGCAGGCGATGCATTCGAGGCACCGGTTTTGCTGATCAAGGTTGCGTGGGGAGGCAAGAGCTTGGGTAAAGATTTCCGTCCGCCGTCTGCCGGTGGCGAGGTGGGTGAGTATTACCAGGAACTCTTACGCTTGACTCGAACAACTCTTCGTGATGCCAAAAAGCTGTTCCCAAGCTATTCGGATAGCAACTTTGAATTGACAGGATTCGGCTGGCACCAAGGCTGGAATGATCGCGTCAACCAAGCCTTCAATGATGAATACGAACAAAACATGGCTCACTTCATCAATGACATTCGAAAAGACCTCAACGCACCCCAGCTTCCTTTTGTCATTGCGGAAACAGGAATGAGCGGTTGGGAAGAAAAACACCCTCGGGCGGTATCACTCATGAAAGCGCAAGCAGCCGTAGCCAAGCGAGACGAATTCCAAGGGAACGTAAAGTTTGTGGGCACCAAGGACTTCTATCGCCCAAAAGAGGCATCGCCGTCGGGCCAGTCCTATCACTGGAACAGCAATGCAGAGACTTACTACCTGATCGGCGAAGGGATGGGCCAATCCATGCTCCAATTACTCAACGACAAGCGGTAACCAGGCTGTGGATTTCAAGCTGTGGATTTCAAGCTGTAGAGCAACGCGAAGAACCAGAACTGCAAGAGCTAAAGAGACACTTGCAGTAGTGTCATGATCAAGAGTCCATCGGATTCACCACCAACGAGATGAATCCAATGACACGAAATGACAAAGCGAACGCACACCTACCGGTACAGTGAACCAAAGGCAGAGTGAGCGGTTCGCAAACGAACGCCTATCGACGGAAGAACACCATTGAATAAGCCGCAGGACAAGCCTTTAAACCTCTCTGGAACAAACTTCTCAGGAACAGACATTTCAAAAACAGAGGGCCAATCAAAGTCAGACTGTGTGGTGAACCCACCATCAAGTTCTGCCCCCTCCGAGGCTCCTCTCGCCGACTTCCTGCAGCGACAGACGCAGCACCGCACCGAATCAGCTGAGGCTTTTCAACAAGACACTACAAGCGAACCGAGCATGCGGGAACTGCTCGAGGAACAGGTAAAACTGCAACGGCAAGTGCGTGGAATCAAGAACCACGTGATGCGGGTGCAGCAAGGGATGATGATCTGTCAATTCCTGAACGTGCTGATCGCCGGAGCCCTGGTTGCCATAGCAGCATTTCTTTACTTGCGATCGGGCGATGCCAACCTGATTACCGGGATGCGTGAACCATCAGCGGAGTGGGTTCAAGAGAATGAAAAACGCAACAGTGAATGGGCAACTGAGGCTGGGCAGATGGAAACGTCGGAGATTACCTCGGATCATAGATTTATCATCAGGGGATTCATGGAATTAGCAAGAGAGCTCAAGATCAGACCGAATGACAATTTAGAATTGCGACAGGAGAAGAAGGCTTTTTACGTCAACCTGCTTTTAGATCTCTCAAAAAAAGGTGAAGAGTTCGCTGATCAGCGTGAGCCACAGGAAGCCTGCGAAATGTTGGTCAAGGTTGCCAAATACGCGAAAGGAAACCAGTCCTTCGACAATGACACACAAGAACAGCAGGAACTGTTGAGGGAGATTCGTAAATTTTGCTGGGGCGATTAAGGAGCCCAAGCCTGCTGCGGAGCAGCAAGACAGACGCACGCCTAAGACCCAAATGTGCCCACAGCCTGACCGACCTAACCCCTAACAATCGAATAAAAACCTGCAAATACGGCCACGTGCACCAAAATGGTATTCGAAAGCTCAATAATGGCAGATTTTGTCAATTACGTACTCTGGGCACAGATCAGCAGGCCGCAACTCAGCTCAATCTCAGGGTTTTTTCGTTCCATAGAGCATTTCAACGCCTTCCGAGCACACACCGCGGGGTCGGATCGGTATAGTTGTGGCAACGTATCTCTACCTGTTGAGATATTTGCTAACTACCAGAAGAAGTATTGGATAAAGAAAGATGGAAAAGGGAACGATCAAGCGTCTCACCGACAAGGGTTTTGGATTTATTGCCACAGAGGACAACGGGAAAGACATGTTCTTCCATAGCTCCGCCTGCCAGGGAGTCGCTTACAATGATCTTCACGAGGGGCAAAACGTGACTTACACCGTTGGCCAAGGTCCTAAAGGCCCACGTGCTGAGAATGTACAACTTGCTGACGACTGATCTCGCACCCGCGAGCATCTTCGTTTTGCACCGTCCAGATATCGCTTGAAGGATCAAGCGACTCTGAACGAAAATATCCGTGTAGACTCGATCACAGCGCACTTAGCGATTCTTTCGCGAGGTGAATGCTGGATCAACTGGAAGCGTTCGAGTGTCTTTTCTGAGGACGCTTGGTACACCAAATGCTTCTCCGCCAACGCGCGTCTCTATCACCGCATGACTCATGAAAAGCAACGGTGAAGACAAGTTGCGCAACGAGTCGCAACACATCACTCACGGTGTCAACAGTTTCGAGTCTCTTTCGACGCGGAAAGTTGATGAGGAGACTGCTGCGCCGAGAATGAAGCAAGACCCTTCTGCATGGCTCGGGCAGACGTTAGGAAAGTACGAAATCACCGGCTTTCTCGGCGAAGGCGGCATGGGAATGGTCATGAAGGGCTTGGATAGCTCGATTGATCGCACTGTGGCGATCAAATTATTGCCACCCGACATCGGTGACAACGACAATGCGTTGCAGCGATTCAAAGCGGAGGCACGCAGCGCCGCCAAGAGCAACCACCCGAACATCGTCACGATCTACGAAATAGGCGAAGACAAGTCCACGCACTATTTGGCGATGGAATACATCTCCG
>CAXGRW010000218.1:0-8113 GCA_964012125.1 uncultured Rhodopirellula sp. | reverse complement strand
GGAGTCAAACCAACTCTGCAATCCAGCAGGTTGGAAATACGGAGATCAAACTGATCCCACCCAAGCCAGTGCAGCTCGAATCGCCTGATCAACCTGCCCCACAGCTTCAAACGACCGCCCCGATTGAGATGGGTTCTTTCAGCCCGCTGCACGACGCGACATGCGACGGATGCGATGGTTGCGGTAACAACGCCCTTTGGAGTTGTGACTCGATGTGCTGTGATGGGGCCGATTGCCATTGCGAAAAAGTGTGGCACTCCACCATCACAGACCACTTTGGTTCCGACCGATGGTTCGCGACAACTGAACTGATGCTGATGTGGCGCAAAGGCGATCGTTTACCCCCGCTGGTTACAACTGGCCCAGCCATCGATTCCGATACTGCTGGCGAACTAGGCGAACCAGGTACTCAGATTCTGTTTGGAGAAGAACGCACGCTCAATGAACTCCGCGCAGGCGGTCGCTTCACGCTAGGTGCATGGCTGGATAATCACGAATGCCAAGCTCTTGTGGGAAGATATTGGTTTGCTGGTCGTGAGTCGACGCACTACCAAACTGATTTTAACGAAACACCTGTGATCGCAAGACCATTTCTGAATGTGACACCTCCATCCTCAACGGAGGACACGTTTTTAATCGCATTCCCTGCTTTGCGTGAAAACGGTCGCATTAGCGTCAGCGGCGCAAGTGATGTGTTCGGCGCAGACATTTCAATTCATCAATTCTTGTATGGAAAATATGGTGCGACCATCGACTTAGTTTACGGCTACCAATACATGCGACTGGATGAAGATCTTTCAATTTCCAGCACCTTGACTAATCTGGATTCGGGCGGCACTGTCCCCGTCGGAACGATTATCGACGTCAACGATTCATTCGACGCGATCAGCGAGTTCCATGGAGCTCAAATCGGATTTGCGTCTCGCTATCGTGAGCGATGCTGGTCTTTCAACTCGCTAATCAAGTTCGGCTTCGGCTCACTCAATCGAATTGCGAAACGCAGCGGGAAAACATCCACAACAATTGGAATTGATACTGCGGTCACTAACCAAGGTCTTCTCGTTAACGACAACAATTCTGGAAAAACCTCGGACCGTACCTTCGGCTGGATTCCAGAATTGGACGTATCGATTGGCTATCGCATCACACCCAAGCTGGATGCAACATTTGGATATAACCTGGTCGCAATGACGGATGCCGTGAGAGTCTCGGGCACCATTGATCCAGACTTGGCGGTCAACAGCAGTTCGCTCACCCCAAATGACCCTGCAAGTCCCAGCCCTGACATGCGTTTCAGCACATTTTATATTCAGGGGATTCACTTCGGCTTACAGTACGGCTTCTAGCCCAGCTTTGTAACCGCCGAACCGAGACAGCACATTGAACCAGTCGCCCGATCGTTTTTGTGATGCTCCGATCTCTCGGCTGATGGGTTTCGAGGTGCAACCAGGTGGCGTAGGCGAGGCTCGCGTAAAACTCAACTGCGGTTCTCACCTCCACAATCCGATGGAACGGGTCCACGGAGGTGCGATCGCGGCTCTCGCCGATGCAGCAATGGGCATCGCTTTTGGTCGGACCTTGCTGGATAATGAAGATTTCTCAACCATCGAAATGAAGGTCAACTTCCTTCGACCGGTCAAAGATGGCGTAATCATTGCGGAAGCAAGCGTTTTAGAACGCGGGTTACGGATAGGTTTTGTCGAGTGCACGATCCGAAACGCAAGAGGCAAACGCGTCGCAACGGGCACATGCACATGCACCATCATTAGCGACTGAACCTTACCGGCGAAACACTGCAAACAAAGGGAATTCGGTCCAAGCGAGACCAAATGAGCTGATCTTTTCACCATGGAAAAAAATCAAGCGGAGGCGTAAGAGAGGCTTTGACTGCCCCGCCTCACTCACGCTCGAGCACAAAAGATCTTTCCGACCTCCGCAGAGTACACGACAAGGCGGCGAAGAGAACGCCGACACCTTGTACGGCGGGTTACGGAGGCAAGGTGCCAGTACTACGTGACCAATCACATTCCCACAAGGAAATTGATCGCGTCTCACCGTCACTTTCACTGGTAGCGGCAAACCTAGCACTGGTTTCAGGCGGTGCTGCTCAAATTTCGCATTTGAATGCAAACTTTTCACCCGACCGACCTGCGATTTTGGATCCCTTACTGCGAGATTCGCATTGTGCACGAGACAGAGCCACTGACAAACGCTGACGATCCACGACTGAAAAGCTACCGAAATTCGCGGTGGAATCGTCACCCGAATGCAAAAACACACGACTTCATTGTGGAAGGCCGCTACTGCGTTGAACGCTTACTACAGAGCGATTACGACGTCCATTCCGTCTTGGTGGCAGAGGGCAAATCAGTTGAGATTCCTGAGAGCCTCGACCGAGTGGTGCCAGTCTATTCATTACCACCCGCAGAAATATGCAAGCTTGTCGGCTTTGACTTCCATAGGGGGGTCATGGCTTGCGCAAAACGTCCGGCCTTAAAGCCGATGGCAGCGTTTGACCAGAACGTCGCAAGGCCCGAGATAACAATCGCTCTGCTCGGTTTGTGCGAACGCGAGAATGTCGGCAGCATCATGCGAACGGCAGCAGCACTGGGAGTCGAGCGTATCCTGATGAGCCCCAACACAGCCGACCCATTTGCTCGTCGCACCATTCGCGTCAGCATGGGGGCCGTATTTCGATTGAAACTCTATGATCTTTCGGATCCTGAGGGCCAGCTACCTGATCTTGTAAATCGCCATCATTTGCGCACGATCGTGACGACTCTGGATCACAGCGCTACCCCGCTGCGTGAGTTCCGCCTCGCGCGGCAGTCAGGGATTCTAATAGCCGGCAACGAGGCAGAGGGCGTCGCAGAGGAGATTGAACAAGTAGCAACAGACCGCGTGATCATTCCCATGTGTCTGGGGACGAACAGCCTGAATGTTGCAGTCGCTACTGCAATATGCTTACATGAACTGAGTAATCAGCTGAATCACTGATTAAACCTGTGGTGCCGTCGGCCTAAGCATTAAACGAGTTCACCGCCCTCAAGCATGGAAAGTTCAGCTCCATCGAGGAAACTGACCAACGATTTGGCACGGTAGGGTTGCTGTAATTTCCGAACAGCTTTGCTCTCGATTTGACGCACGCGTTCACGAGTCACTTGAAAAATCCTTCCGACTTCTTCAAGGGTGTACGTATACCCGTCAGCGAGGCCGTATCGCAGCCTGAGGATTTCGCGTTCGCGATAATTGAGCGTTTCCATCGCCGCATCGATTTGCACTTTCAGTGCATCACGATTGGTTTCCATCAACGGGTCATCGTCACGATGATCTTCCAAAAACTCACCAAACACACTGTCTTCCTGGTCCCCGATCGGCTGATCGAGCGAAAGTGGTTGTCGGCTCAGTTTCAGGATAACTCGGGTGTCCTCAATCGACAAACCACTACGCTCACAGACTTCTTCCGCAGTCGGCTCGCGACCAATTTCCTGAACGAGTTCCCGTGTAATCTTACGCACCTTGTTCATGGTATCGATCATGTGCACAGGCACACGAATCGTTCGGCTTTGGTCCGCAATGGCACGAGTGATGGCTTGGCGTATCCACCAAGTTGCATAAGTACTGAACTTATAACCGCGAGCGTGCTCGAACTTGTCTACAGCTCGCATCAATCCCGTGTTACCTTCCTGAATCAAATCAAGAAATGAGAGTCCACGGTTTCGATATTTTTTGGCGATCGAAACAACCAGCCGCAAGTTACCAGCCGAAAGAACTCGCTTGGCGGCATCATAATCTTCCCGAAATGTGTCGCATTGCGAGATCCGTCGCCGGAGTGTGATTGGTGACTCGTAAGTCAAACGCATTAAGTAATGCAATTCGCTACGCAACTCGTCTACCGAGGGCATGCCAGGTATAGCCATGCCGTCAGTATTCGCGAGCACGGACTTGATTTCATCCATGCGTTCCGAGGCGTGCCGAAGCTTTTCAAACAGTGGCTGAAGTTTTCCAGTACGCAAGTTCATTTCTTCGACGAGGCGAACTGCCTTGTTTCGTCGAACGACCAAGTTCTTCCAAGCAGCCCGCCTCTGCCGCATTGGTAGTTTTCGGTTAATCGCATTCAGATAGTCACCTCGATTCTGCTTCAGCAGGTACTGCAACGTTCGTACGTTGGGCACAATCCTGAGCATGATTGCCTTTTTCTCAACCGCGTTCGTGACGCTGACTTCGATCGTACGATCGAGTCGCAGTTGCTTATCGCGCACCTGCTCCAACAGTTTCAACGCACCCTGAAGCAGGAAATCGGTGGCAAGCATCGAGTGGCGATACCGATCCCGTGTACATTCAATCTGCTTGGCAGCAGCAATTTCCTGATCTCGAGTCAGGAGTGGGATTTGTCCCATTTGCATGAGATACATGCGAACAGGGTCCTCGGTCGGGTCTGCACTCGAGTCATGACGACGTTGACCGCGGTCATCGTTGGGCCGTTGATCCTCATCATGAGCCTCAGCAAATTGCTGCCCCATGACACGCGTACGTCTTGAATTGGACTCAGCAGCGTCAAATGCATCATCCTGCAAACTTCGTCGGCTAAACTTCTTTGCCATCGTCGGTTCCTCTAAACCCGTTTCATATCGATCGGACAGGTGTGGGGGAGACCAAGCAGGCGGAGTGCCGCGACTCTCTGAGGGGGAGGCGTAAATCATGGCAAACTGTTGTGTGCGAATAGGTTGCGTAAAAAGTGAACCGAGATTTCATCCCCCCGGACGTTGCTTTTGCACCTCCACCAAGCGTTGCAAAAAGTCAACAGCTGTGGATTCGGTGAATCGCTTGCAGAATCACGATTGGGGTCGTTTTCTGCCTCGGTGTCCAACACTAGGTCACTTTGCGTGCTCTACCCGCTTTGTCCCCATGGATTTACACTTATCTTTCGGTTCGGCAGGTCGGTCCGTATCGTTCACGCGTCCTAACACAACCTCGATTCAGTCCCTTCATGTGCGGTCATTCGCGTGTTTTGATGCGCACGAGGTCAAAAGGGTTCCGTTTTCCGGGTTTGGTCACCGAAGAAAGTGATGAGTTTATTCCGCTATGGAAGCTGATCCCCCTTACACCGATGATGCCGCTCTCGACTGGCTCGATCCAACCCGCTTCAGCGATCCCGAGCAGGTAAAAAGCGATCTCCGAGCCATCTGGAACTCCGGAGCTCCGCCCGAACTGCTGCATAGTTTGCGGTTAGGTCTGGCTGCCCATCTTGATCAACTCGATGACCGGGACGAAACAATCCGTCATCTGAGCCGATTTATCGATTCCAGCCCTGATACTGTCTCGTTGCTGGCGTTGTTCCAGCGGGACTCCGAAGCGTTACCAGCTCTCTTACAAGTTTTTGCCACGAGCAAAACCCTCGCGAATCGCCTGATATCAGATCCAGAAACCTTTGATCTGATCCGGGCCAGTGACGGGAAACCAGCGTCTCGCGAAATGCTGATTGACCAACTGCTGACTGAATTACGGGATCTTGAGCAGCCCAACCGGGCAGCACTGGTCATTCGCCGGTTTTCATCCCGAGAAATACTTCGCATTGCCTACGGCGAATTTGTCCGAGGTGCAACACCTGAACGGGTTGGCCGTCAAATTGCCGGCGTAACCGATGCCGTCATCGAAGCAGGGCTCAACTTCACTTTGCAACGCTTAGCAGAACGTCGCGGAATGCCGCAACGACCTGATGGGACGACGCCAGAACTCACGGTCATCGGCTTGGGACACCTCGGTGGCGAGGAGATGGGCTATGGCTCATCGATCAAACTCGTATTTCTGTACGACTCCATCGATAACCAAAATGTATGGCACCGGGATTTTTACAATACCGTTGTCAATGAACTACTAACGCTGCTGCGAGGTGACGAATCTCGCAGTGATGGGATGGACATTGATCTTCGTGAAGGGCCCCGCTACGAGGTAGGAGTGCACGTCTGTAGTTTCCGTGAAGCGTTACGAGTCTACGAAACTGCCGGACGAACCTGGCAAAGACTGAGTTTTGTAAAAGCTCGCGTTGTTGCTGGCTCGCAGAAACTCGGCAAGGCATTCCTGAGTCGCCTTGAACCGTGGGTCTACCGTCGTTTCATGAGCCGCGTCGAAATTGCCGAAATCCGAACTCTTAGGAATAAGCTCGAAAAGTCACTTTCGAATGAATCAAACGCACGCGAAGACATTGGTCGGAGCCCCGGCGGTCGCGATGATCTCGAACTTACCGTTGAGTTTTTGCAGCTGTTACACGGCGGAAATCTTGGCAGCGTGCGTTGTCGCAACACCTACGATGCCATCTTTTCGCTTGAGCAAGCGGGCTGCCTGACTCATCAGGAAGCAACGCTGCTGTCGGAAAACTACGCTCGACTTTGCCGACTTCAACACCAACTATCGGTAATGTTCGATCAATCGAGCAGTCTTCTTCCCAGTGAGACCTCGGCTCGCAAACGTCTTGCGTGGCAACTCGGAATCCGCGCAGCCAACGGATCGGGCGGCGACATCGAACGCTTCGAAACTCTCTTGAACGACACGTTCGATAAGAATTGCCGCATGATCAATCATCTGATGCTGGATGCTCCAGGGGACGGTGATTCGGTCGCATCAGAAACCGAACTGTTACTTGATCCCAACCCTGAACTCGCGCTGGTGCAAAGCACCCTTTCGAAACATGGCTTAGTGAATCCACAGCACGCCATGGAAAACCTGGCAGCTCTGAGTACGGAATCAGTACCATTCCTGTCGCCTCATCGATGCCGTCACTTCCTGACGTCCATTGCACCCGCCTTGCTCACTGAAGTTTCGCGCACACCTGACCCCGACGCAACACTTGCATCGCTCGTGGAAGTTACTGACTCGCTCGGCGCCAAAGCAACACTGTGGGAACTACTAGGCAGCAGCCGTCCCACAATGGTACTGATGGTCCGGCTTTGCGCGACCACGCCCTATCTGAGTGGCATTCTCACCAACAACCCCGGCATGATCGACGAGCTGATTGATTCACTGTTGATGAACCGCATGCCCTCAGCGCAACGCCTCGACGCACATTCCATCGCGGTCTGTCGCGGCGCCAACGATGTTGAACGCATTCTGCGGACATTCAAGAATAGTGCTCACCTGAATATTGGTGTGCGTGACATACTCGGAAAAGATACGCTTGAGGCGACTCATCAATCCATCGGTGATACCGCTGAGGCCTGCGTTCGTCGCATCATCGAACATGAGCAGGAGTCTCTGGCCAGTCAATATGGCGACCCGTGTGACGAGGAAGGCAATCCTGCTGAACTCATTACGCTTGGGTTGGGAAAACTTGGCGGACGTGAACCGAACTACCACAGTGACTTGGACGCCATTTTTCTTTATTCGTCAAATGGAGAGACAAAACGTCGGATGGGCGGGCATCGCGCAACCCTAACCAACCAACAATTCTTTAACCAACTGACACAGCGAGTCATCACACGAATCAACCAACCCGGCCCCGATGGTCGCCTCTACGAACTCGATTCACGCTTACGTGACACCGGAGAGGAAGGTGTATGGGCCATGACACTCGAGGATTTTGAGGTGCGATTCCGCGAAAACACCGCACCGTTGTGGCAGCGACTGGCACTCTGCAAAACGCGAGCCATCTCGGGATCACGAGAATTGCGAATCGAGGCAGATGAGGCGATTGCCGCGATCATCCGAAATACCGAGTGGAAGCCTGAGATGGCGATTGAAATTCGGGAAATGCGAGAACGAATGGAACAGACCGCAACACAGGCCAACCTGAAACGCGGCGAGGGTGGTACCGTCGACATCGAACTCATTTCCCAAATGCTAACCCTACGGCATGCTCAGGAATCACCTCAGATTCTCCAAACAGGCACCACCGGATCATTGCTGGCTCTTGCCGATGCAGGACATCTCAGTGATCAGGAATCTATGACTCTCGTCAATGGATATCGAACACTCCGCAGAATCGAAGCAAATCTGAGACTCATGAACACCACTGCCAGACACGAGTTACCTGATGATCCGCACCTCATGAAAAACCTGGCGTTCCTGATGAACGAAACAGATCCGCAGATGATCATCGCTCAATGTGTTCAAACAA
>CAXGRW010000217.1:0-8126 GCA_964012125.1 uncultured Rhodopirellula sp. | reverse complement strand
CATTTCCCCACCGCGCGTGAAGGCAACCTGCCGTACCCGATGCGTGCCATACGCACACCTGACTTTCTTTACATCCGCAACTTCAAACCGCAGCGTTGGCCGATGGGTGACCCGCGTGGTCTTGATGGCAAGACACCACCGACCTACGAGCAACTTCACCAAAGCACAGCCGTCACCATGCCTGATCTCGACGCCAGCCTGACCAAAGCGTGGCTGATCACACATCGCAACGAATCCGACGTACGACCGCTATTCGACCTGACACTGAACCTGAGACCCGCAGAAGAGCTTTACGATCTACGTGTTGATCCTGATCAACAGAACAATCTCATCGACAACGATCAATACGCTGCAAACCGGGCGGAACTATCTGAGCGTCTGATGTCGGTCCTTGAGAAAACTGCCGACCCAAGGCTCCACGACGCTTTTGATCAGCCGCCTTATGTTGATCATCAACAACTGCCAAGGTGAATCACTCCTGCGGCAGGAGGCATTGATCACAAAATCACGTAATTTCAGTGATTTCCATCACTCACCCCAAGTGATGGCCCGACGTGAATGCCAACCGACCGCAGCAACCGCATCGAGCATTCTGCCACACCGTCAACAAGCTCAGCATTTTTCGTATTATCTGCGTTAAACGCGTAATTGAGCGGCAGCATTCTTTCAAGGCGGTATCGGAATGCCGACATGCGATCAACCGACTCTACCTTACCCAAAACATCTGGCTGGAATTCATGCTCGGCCGACACATACACCAGGAGTCTGGCATTCATTACCTTTTGACTTTCCACGCACTCGTCATCTTGGTGTTCGCCTCGAGCCTTGCCCATGCCAGCGACATCATCCCAACAGAAGCACAAACCAGATTGCTGAGAGGCGTTGCCTCGCAAAAAAATGGCATTCGGTATGTCCAAGGCTCCAATGGGCACCACCCTGATGACAAACATGGACCGATGACCTACTACTCTGTTCCTTTTCGGGGAGGAACTTTTTCACTGGCATGGAAGGTAGACGCGGAACAGACTGTTGTACTCGTTTTCGACAGCAAGCCTAACGGAAAAGCGACACCCGCATTGAAAGTGTTCATCAATGGTGCCCCGGGAAAAATTGAACACAGCGACAGCTTGACGCTGATCACCTATGACGACAGCACCACGCAAAAGAAAAAAGCAAAAATCACCAGATACAAATATCATGTGGATGCTGGTCAGTGGCACACTGCAAGTGTCACTTTCAGTAGCAACGAAGCGACCGTCACCATCGATGGGAAAACCTTCACGACCACAAGCGAACGCTTTCGCGACCCGATTGAGAAATGCGGCGCGATGCATCAGGTCGGTACTCTGGAAACGAAAAACATAAAAATCACCCAATGAAATTCATCACACAAGAATCCACAAACAACAACCCAACGAGCCTCAACATGAAGACCGTCCTCAGCGGCCTGCTGCTGGCATTCACCGCGGGCCTTGCCACTGCGGCGGATTCGCAACCGCCGAACATTGTCCTGATACTCTCTGACGACCAGAGCTACACGGATTATAGTTTCATGGGACATCCGGCGATCGAGACCCCCAATCTTGATCAGCTCGCAAGAGAAAGCGTGGTCTTCCGGCGTGGTTATGTTCCGACGGCCCTTTGCCGACCGGCATTGATGACGCTAGCGACCGGACTGTATTCGCACCAAAACAAAACAACCGGAAACAATCCCGCACCAACGGCAGCCAATGCAAACTATGCAAAGGACCAGAACAAACACATCAACGAGTTGCTGATCTCGCACATTGACGAAACCGGGGCTCTACCACAATGGCTGGCAAAACGGGGTTACGTCAGCCACCAAAGCGGAAAGTGGTGGGAAGGTTCTTACCAGCGTGGTGGTTTCACTGATGGGATGACAAAAGGATTCCCAAACCCGGGCGGAAGACATGGCGACGCGGGCCTGAAAATCGGTCGCGACGGCATGCAGCCAGTCCTCACTTTCATTGATCAGTCCGTTGCCGACAAAAAGCCATTCCTCGTCTGGTACGCACCGTTCATGCCACACACGCCACACACGCCACCAGACCGCATCCTGAAGAAATACATTGCAAAAGGAGTACAGGAACGGATTGCGAAATACTACGCGATGTGTGAGTGGTTCGATGAAACATGTGGCACCCTGGTCAAACACATTGACGAATCCGGCGTTGGAAATAACACGTTGATTGTTTACGTCACCGATAACGGCTGGGTTCAAACCGAGGCCGGCAGCTACGCACCTCGATCCAAGCGCAGTCCTTACGAGGGTGGAACACGTACTCCCATCATGTTTCGCTGGCCGGGGACCATTGCCCCAACTGACCGCCCCGAACTCTGCTCATCAATCGACATTGTGCCAACGATGCTTGCAGCAGCCGGTGCCGCCGCGCCCCATAACTTCCCGGGGCTAAACCTTTTGCCTCAACTGAAAACTGGACAGAAGATTGATCGCGACACCCTGTTTGGCGAGTCGTTTGCGCACGACATCGCCGATATCAACCAGCCGCAAGCATCACTCCTGTATCGTTGGGTCATTCGAGGCGACCACAAACTGCTGCTAACTTACGACGGAGCCCCGGGGAAGATGAAATACCCACCGCAGGATGGCGAGCCAAAGCTATTCAATCTGAAGACGGATCCAGGAGAAGAAGAAAATCTGGCGTCTCAAGAACCGGCTCTTACTCAAGAGCTCAGCGAACTCCTTGAGGACTGGTATGTGCCAACTGAACGTAAGGCGGGGAAATTTGCGAAGTCCGAACCGGCACCGCCAAAAAAGCTCCGTAAGAAACGGAAACAACCATAATGTCGGTGCCCGACATAGTCTTTGCTTTTCCTGCCTCAAGAAACGCACCTGCCGCGTGGTTTGGCGTCATTGCGATGTAACAGCCACCGCTGGCAACGAACAGCAAGGACGTTGGTATGCCTAGTCACGCAACAGTAAACCAACCAATCACGTCACCAAAGCACGCAACACAAGATCCCATGCTGAAAAAGACCTGCCAACTCATCGCCTGCGTGTACATCCTTCTTGGGACATGCCCAACAGCTGCGGTGGCCGAATCACCCAAGAACGTTGTGCTCATTCTCGCCGATGATCTTGGCTGGGCTGACACAGAGCTTTATGGAAAAACATCGCTCTACGAGACGCCGAACATTCAGCGACTCGCGGCTCGAGGGATGACTTTTTCCAACGCGTACGCCAGTCCAATCTGCTCACCCACACGGGCGAGCATCATGACAGGTCAAAATCCTGCCCGACACGGAATGACCGCGCCGGCAGCGCATTTGGAAGCAGAACGTTTTGAAGCAGTTGCTGGTGAAAGTGGACCTCCGCACCAGAAAAGCACCAACGTCAAATCATCGACACGGTTGGCCCCAGCCACCCCAATGCTGGGTCAAGTGCTGAGCGACGCGGGCTACTCAACGGGGCACTTTGGGAAATGGCATCTTGGACGCGAACCGCACTCGCCATTGGAGCGTGGATTTGACGTTGATGTACCGCATTGGTGGGGGCCCGGACCAAAAACAAGTTATCTCGCCCCGTGGGGTTACGAGAACGCCAACTTCGAGGAGGGCAAACCCGGAGACCACATCGAAGATCGAATGGCAGCAGAGGCAGTTGGCTGGCTGAAAAATCGTAACCCGAAGAAGCCGTTCTTCATGAACTACTGGCAATTTTCTGTACATGCTCCCTTTGGTGCAAAGCCGGAGCTAATCGAAAAGTACCGAAAAAAGCTTGGCAACACGGTTGCCGGACTCTCTGATCCCAAGGTGCGTGAACAACGGCTGCAAACCCACACGCCCGCCACAGGGCTGCCGCAACAATCTCCCACCTACGCCGCCATGGTGCATTCTCTTGACGACGCGGTTGGCAGCCTGCTGGATACTCTTGATGCCGAGGGACTGACCGATGACACCGTGATCATTTTCTACTCCGACAATGGCGGGAATATCCATTGCGGCCTCGAAGAAACCGACTCTGCAGGTGGCAAATACATCACTCCCGTTACTAGCAATCACCCGCTGCGAGGTGGGAAAGGCGGCATCCACGAAGGTGGTGTCCGCGTCCCGGCAGTCGTCGTTTGGCCTGGCGTTACCAAGCCTGGCTCACGATCTGACGTTCGGATCCAAGCGACCGACCTGTACCCGACGATTCTTGAGATGCTGAACGTCGAGTTTCCCGCTGATCATATCATCGATGGTATCAATTTCACCAAGGCACTGCGGGGTGAAAAGATGTATCGAGGTCCCATGTTCACGCATGTCCCCGGACATGGCAACACACCGCACTGGCTGCCACCATCGATGTCGGTGCATCACCACGATTGGAAACTGATACGAACGTTCCATTACGGCGATGAGGGGCAACATCAGTACCGACTCTACAATCTGCGTGACGACATTGGCGAGAACCACAATCTGGCTGCGACTCAACCGGAAAAAGTAAAAGAACTTGACCAGCTGATCGAAAATTACATTGCCAATACCAAGGTGGTTGTGCCCCTGCCGAATCCCAAGTTCGATCCTGCCAAGTACGTTGCGTCCCTGGTTGGAGTGCAAGCTGGAGGACTGAAGATGCCACCCTCATTTCAGCGCGCCGGTCAGACCAAGCCGGCAGGCAAATCAAAACCCACTGGCAAAACAGCACCCAAGACGATTCTTGGTTGGTCTGGAAGAAACGCCGAGACAAAAGTCATCAACGGTGTGCTCAATATCTCAACCACCGGCAAAAAACCTTTCATCACGAACGCCAAGATACGTGTCCAGGGACCTGCAAAGTTTCAGGTCCGCATACGAACCAAAGCAAATGGCAACGCTAAAGTGCAGTGGCGAACCGAAAATCAGGCCACGTTCCCAACCGACGGCCAAATCGCCTCACTCAAAGTCAAAGGTGGTGACTGGAGAGAACTGAGTGTACCAATGCCCACAGAGGATCAAGTGGTGCATCTTCGATTCTTCCTTCCCAGCCAAAAACAACCTGTGGAAATTGACTGGATTGAAGTCACCTCGGACGGCGTCGATGCAGAGGCAGTAGATAAAAAGGCAAACGAGCGCTGGGACTTTAAGGTTTCGCAGAAACAAACCAAGCCCAATGTCATCCTGATCCTGGCTGATGACCTGGGCTATGGCGACGTCGGATGCTACGGCTGTCCTGACATCAAGACACCGGTAATGGACAAGTTGGCCCAAGAGGGTATTCGCTGCACAGACGGCTATGCCGCTTTCCCAGTTTGTTCACCCTCCCGCGCTGCGTTGCTGACGGGACGCTATCCAGCCCGATTCGGGCCAACCTACGAGGACTACTACGGTGGCGGAGCACCCGAACTCGATCCGATCAAACACCCAACGATTGGCCAAATGCTGAAGGACGCAGGTTATCGAACCGCCTGCTTCGGCAAGTGGAATGTCTCAAACCTCAACCGTCGCCGTGCCAACGACTTTGGCTTCGACAGCTGGGTCGGTCTGCATCTGAATCACGACTACTACACCCACAAGCTGGAACGAACTGGCGAACACGACCTTTACAAGGACGGCGAACCGTTCGATCGCAAAGGTATCTGGTCAGACACAATTTTCGCGGATGAAGCCATCAGTTACATCCAACAGGAAAGCGAGAAACCGTTCTTTGTCTTCCTGCCGTTTCAGGCTCCGCACAGTCCCTACCAGGATCCTGATCTGCCCATGGATCCCCCGGGAAAAAAAGAACGTAAAACCTTGATCAAGATGATCGAACGTCTCGACTTGGAAATTGGCCGGGTACTTGAAGCCCTCGAGAATCAGGGACTCGCGGAAAACACACTCGTGATCTTGACCAGTGATAATGGCGGAGCCCAAGGCACGGCCAGAAACCTGCCGCTAGCCGGGGCGAAGCAGATGCTATTGGAAGGCGGTATCCGTGTGCCACTTATCCTGCGTTGGCCGGCTGTCTTACCAGCAGGCAAAGTCTTTGCAACTCCGATCACAGCAATGGATCTGACTGCAACCGTTGCTGCTGCAGGACATGCGATTCCAGAACCAGAGAGACCCTTTGACGGCTTGGACCTGCGTCCAGCCTTAACCGGTAAAGCAGATTTATCCTCTGAGCGACCTCTCTACTTTCGACGGCGTACGATCTCCCTGGGCAAGAATCAAAATGCCATTCGCCAAGCGGCCATCCGGATGGGCAAATGGAAATACCTCCGCACACACAACAGCCGCGATAACACGAAATACAAGGAAGCTCTTTACAATCTTGATGACGACATCGCCGAAGCAATGGACTTGGCAACGTCAGATCCCGACCAGCTTCACGCGATGAGTTCCCTGATGCAAAAATGGGAGTCTGAAATGGAAAAAACCGCAATCCCCTTCGCTCCCAGCCCACGAAAAAAGAAACCAAAAGAGAAGGCCACCACGCGATGACTCTACGGCCTTAAAAAAAGGCAGTTCATCGGTCAGCTTTCTGGCCATCCGATGACCCTCTGCCTGACCAGATTTCTTGCCGCTCAGGTATCGATCTTACACCAGACCTCTCCCTTGATTCCACCACCATCCATGACCAGACCGATCAATCTATTTGTACCGGCAATCTTGGCACTTGCTTTCATGGTGCCTGCCGAAGCCCAGAAAACCCAGTCACTTTTCAACGGTAAGGACCTGTCCGGTTGGTCAGGCAATACAGACCTCTGGTCCGTCAAAGACGGCGCGATCTTTGGGCAGACCACGAAAGACAAGCCGACCAAGGGCAACACATTCCTGATCTGGCAGGGTGGCAACGTCCGCAATTTTATCTTCAAGACGAAGGTCCGTTTTTCTGGCAACAATTCGGGGGTCCAATACCGTAGCGAGTATGTGGGAGATCCCAGCGACTTTGTCGTCAAAGGCTACCAGGCCGATCTGCACCCCAAGCCAGAATTCTTCGGGATGTTGTATGCCGAGAAATGGCGTGGCATTGTAGCCAAACGATTTCAACGTGTTGTCGTCGGAGCCGATGGCAAGCCGAAAGTGGTCGGTGAAGTTGGTGACAAGGAACAAAAACTTACTGATGACGAGTGGAATGAATTAACCATCATCGCAGTTGGAAGTCGGCAGATTCATCAGGTCAATGGTGTCACCACCATGGAGCTGACAGACAAGCACCCCGATGCCAAACGCGAGGGAATCCTTGCTCTGCAACTTCACGCCGGCGCACCAATGACGGTGGAGTTCAAGGACATGCAGCTCACCCCCCTGAAGGGAAAAGCGGCGAAAGCGGCAATCAACGCTGCAATCAACAAAGAAAGTAAACCAGCGAAGCCTGAAAAATCCGCTACTGAAAAACAGGGACTCTCCAAAGCAGAGGGTGCGATCAAGTTGCCCGAGGGTTTTAGCGTCGAGAAACTGTACGAAGTACCCAAGGACCAACTGGGATCGTGGGTTGCCATGTGCTTCGATCACAAAGGCAGAATGATTGTTGGTGACCAGTACGGCGGGCTCTATCGTTTTGCGGTTCCAAAGCCCGGCGATAAGCTGGATATCAAAGACATTGAGCCACTCACTTATGCTCCATCGGCTCGAGGTGATGGCGAATCCAAACCCAACGACAAGTCGCTGTTGCAGATTGGGGGTGCCCATGGCTTGCTGTATGCCTTCGACAGTCTCTACGTGGTTGTCAATGAACGCACTGGCGTCAACGACAACCAGGGTGTATTCCGGCTGACCGACACTGACGGCGACGACCAGTTCGACAAGATGGAACACATCCTTGCGTTGAGTGCACGTGGCGAACATGGCCCGCACTCGCTACTTCTGACACCGGACAAAAAACATCTTTACCTTGTCGCGGGAAATTCAACGCCTCTTCCCGATTACGATCACTCTCGTGTCCCCGAACTATGGCAGGAAGATCAACTTTACCCATCGATTCAACACTTCATGAAAGGGACCACGGCGCCACGAGGTCACATTGGCCGGATGGACCCGGACGGCAAGAACTATGAAATCATCGCGACTGGATTTCGCAACCAGTTTGACGCTGCACTGAATCAGGATGGGGAATTGTTCACCTACGATGCCGACATGGAATGGGATCTCAATACTCCGTGGTACCGCCCCACTCGAATCAACCATGTGATCGACGGTGC
>CAXGRW010000216.1:0-8129 GCA_964012125.1 uncultured Rhodopirellula sp. | reverse complement strand
AAAAAGAAGATTCAGAACAGTAGCGCCCGCCGCAAGACCAGCCTTCCCGCAGACCACGCTTCAGGAACAAAGCTCATGAACAGTAGCATCAAGTCGATGTCGTGCGTCACACGTCACCAGATCTCGGGGCCCCAGGCTAAATCAAGACAAGTTGGGTTCACTCATGCCTCAAAGCCTCAATCGGGTTCATCTGCGCGGCTTTTCTGGCGGGGTAAATGCCGAAGCACAGACCGGCGCCCATGGAAATCACAAGCGAGAAGACAACCGACCACAGCGCGATCCGTGGCTCTAGCGTTGAAACCACAGGAGGCAACAATTCAGGATCTATGGCCTGAATCACATTGCGTAGCAAGCGAAATACAGGTCCACACACTAAGCCGAAAAGAACACCAAGGATCCCCCCAGTCCCTGTAAGCAACAACGTTTCGGCAAGAAACTGCTTGGTGATGTCACCCTGCTTCGCTCCGATGGCTCGACGAATCCCAATTTCCCGAGTTCGTTCTGTAACCGTCGCCAACATGATATTCATGATTCCAATACCTCCTACCAACAGCGAGATTCCAGCAATCACAATCAACAGGATATTGAACATAGCCCTCGTGCGTTCAGCCTGACGGAGAAGTTCCTTCGGAACCACAACGGCATAATCCTCATCCTGATGGAACGTATCCAACATGGATTGAATAACCGCAGCGGTCTCATCGATTTGTTCGGTGGAGCTGAGCGTGATTGTTATTTGGCTCAATTCAACTTGTTCACCAGCAAACTGCCCTCCCGCAACTCGCCTCATCACCAGATCACCGACCCGAGATCGCATGGTTGCCAAAGGAATGTAGGCATCAAGGTTGTAATCTCGTGAGTCGAGGCTCCCTCCGATAGCTGCCGACGCCGTGCGCTGGAATGTCTGCCCCACTACGGTATAAAACTCATTTCCAACCCAAATCGTCTTCCCAACCGGGTTCTCGTAAGGAAACAACTTCACCGCCGTATCGTGCGCTAAAACAATCACCTTTTTTCCATCGTCCCGCTGGGTCAACCATCGACCGCGGGCAATCTGCAACTGATTCAATTCAAGATGCTCTTGAACGCAACCCACCAACTTTGCGTCCGTTGTTAGATTGTCGCGTCGCAACTCAAATTTCAGTTCCCTCATGGGAATCGCTGCACTAATGCCAGGAACGATCTGGACGATGCGATCAAAATCTTTGCGTTTCAGACCATAGTTTTTGATTCGTGAGTTGGCATCCTCACCCTTCACGTTGGGCTCAACCGTTCTCACGATGATATTATTCGCGCCCAACTCGAGGATTTGTTGTTGGGCCTGATAACTGACACCCTCCCCCATCGCAACGAGCCAAATCACGGTAGTCGTTCCAATAAAAATGCCCAACGCTGCCAAACCTGCGCGCATTCTTTGCAGCAGCAGACTTTTCAAGCCCAGTTCAAATGTATGAAACATTCGTGATGAAAGCACAGCAGTCAGGCCCTTTTCTCTACTAAACACGAATCATGATTTGCGACGCCGGTCTAAGCTCAAGCTACTAACACCATCACGGGCCAGATTTACCCCCGACGTCCCCAGCCGCTTGCTTGCTCGGGGAGTCATCTGATGCTTGCTGGTCTGTCCGCGAGTCTGGAAGTGCTGCTGGAGCTTTATTTTTGCTCTGTCCTGCTGCAGCCTCTTGTTGATTAACCGGCAACAGGCTGACATCACGTGCGTCCTGCACAGCGCCACGGGGATTCAAAATCACCCTCTCTCCTACCTCGAGGCCCGCTTCAACTACGATCATCACAGCGTCACTGTCACCGAGCACAACGCTGCGTCGTTGAATTTCTCCGGTGGGTAACTGAACCCAGCAGAGAGTTCCATCAACGGATTCAATCACTGCTGTCACGGGAACTGTCATGACATCCGGATACTCAGCAAGAAACACTTCTACCTCAGCACTCATCCCAGGCCTCAGCCCTTCTAATTCAGGCAATTCGACAATCGTCTCGTACTTGACAAGATTTCCGGTCCACCAACTGGCAGGCTCGGCGATAGCAGCCACCTCCGCAACACTACCGACGAGCTGTTGTTCGGGTAATGTGATCACTGCACGCATACCAAGTGAGACGCGTTCAATCATCGACTCATGGATCCCGACGTTCACTTGCATGTGCTGCAGGTCTGGCATCAGCAAGAGTTTCTGGTCTCGATGCACGGTTGCCCCTTCTTCAATATCCGGTGTTTTTTCCCAACTTTGTGCAGATGGGTAGATCACCATCCCGCTCTTGGGTGCGGTGATCGTGCAGAGTTCTTTTTCCGCCAACGCGAGGTCGCGTCGGGTGCCATCCATCTTGGCCCGCTCATTAAGTGAATCACGATTCGCCTCAGCCGCTTTTAACTCGCCACGCAGTTGTTCCAGTTGCAGGGGCTTCGTGTAGTCCTTCAACACTCGAATTGCATTCATTGACTCAATCACCGCAAGCTCCGCTTGATCCGCGGCAAAAGATCTCTCCGTCCACTCTACCTCGGGCTCATAGCCGCGCTCAAACATCTGTTTCGCGTGCTGCGCAATATTGCGTGCTACACGCAAATTGGATTCAGCAATCGCAAGATCTTTCTCCAAGGTTTTCAGCTGGATGACATACCTGCCCTCTTCATATTCTTTGACAGCCAAGGCGGCGCGTTTAGCATTAGCCCGACTGCTTTCTGCTCCGGAGAGCGACCACAACGCGTATTTGGAGCGTTCATTGATCGTGTCCTCAATCACCAAGGTATCAAGCCTGACGAGCACATCCCCCTTCTCGACAACAGAGCCATTTTCAACCACCCAGATGACAGTATTTTCGCCTCGCACTTTGCATTTCACCTCGACATTCTCGCGACTCTCGAGGGTTCCCTGTTCCGTGATCGACACGGTCAACGCCTGCCGACCGACGGTGTGAGTTAGAACCTCAGTGGTCAACGTTCCCACATTTGACCCCACTTCTGAGAAAGTCCGAACTCCGATCGCTATGATCCCTAAGAGCGCGATGAGGAATACAAGCTTCAGTATCACTGATCTTTTTTTGGTTTTGCCCCTACCGCGATTCTTGTTATTTTTCTTATTCATTTAAGACAGCCTCCCTGCCTTCATCAGCGGACTCACGCGGTTCTGATTCGTACCTATCCCCAGTCGTAGCCTGATCTTTGTTTGGTGTTGATTTGTCATCTTTCTCGACGGCCATCACTGCCTTGGGAGACAACGCAACCTCATCCCCTAATTCCAGTCCCCGCTCAACAATCAAAAAGATCTCGTTCCCGTCTCCGATGATGACTGGCGTCCTGACAAACTCATCACCTCTCTTGACCCAGCAGAAACAACCTTCCTCGGTCTGGACCACAGATGCCACAGGTATCGAAACGATGTTGCTATAAGAAGCCAACAGCAGGTCCACCTCGGCAGTCATGCCGGGCTTGAGATCATCCCTTGAGGGAACGTCGATAATCACATCGTATTTCACAACATTACCTGTCCACCATCCCGCAGGCCGAGCCACGGAGGCCACGGAACTCACTTTCCCATTAAGGGTACTGTTTGCCAGTGTCACTGTTGCGTCCATCCCCACATGCACACGAGCAATCATCGACTCATGAATACCGACTTTCACTTGCATCTTCGATAAATTCGGCATCAACAGTAACGTTTGATCCCGACGCACTCCTGCACCCACCGTCACATCTGGAGTGTCTTTCCAAGCCGCGGAGGACGGGTAGATCACCAGCCCAGGCTTGCTCGCCTTGATCACACAATGCTCGAGTTCTTTAATTGCTCGATCTCGGCGACCTTCGTCCATTGCTAAGCCAGACTCATCCGCCTCCTTCTTGGATTTCGCAGAAGCCAACCCCCCTCGAATCGTCTCCAAACGCATGTTGCGCGTGTACTTATCGAGGACTCGAAGATCAGTCTCGATCACTTCCAACTCAAGCGTAGCACGCGTGACGGTGAACTCATTGCTCTCAACTTCAAGCAACGTCACAAAGCCGCGGTTGAACATTGAGCGAGAGTTGGCGAGGTGCATTTCTGCTGTCTCAAGATTCGTGCGTGCCACCTTGAGTTGCCGCTCAAGCTTTTGCAACCGAGTTTTGTACTCGCCCTCCAGATACGCATCTTCTGCAAGCAAACGCTGATTCAAAGTAGCAATGGATTCTTCCAGAGTGGCCCGAGCCGTGTGCGATTCAGTTGTGTGCTTACTTATTGCGTCCTCGACCCGCTTTGTGTCCAGTTGGACCAAAACATCGCCAGCCTCTACTTCCGAACCCGCCTCAATGACGTACGTGACCGTACTGAAGCCGCGAACACGGCACTTGATCTCGGTATTCTCAGCGCTTTGCACCGTCCCCTGTTCCGTCAGTGTGACATCAAGCACTCTAGATTCAACCACATGGCTCAAGTGCTCTGGTACGCTCTTGCCAAAAAACCTCGGCATCCATGCTTGACTTCCGTTGACGCTCAGAAACACCGCAACCAACGCGATGCAGACAAGAGTGAACCAGACCAACCACCTAGGCCGGGAACCACGCCCACCATTGGATACTTTAACTTTCTGCTTTTGTTCTTCACCTGACATTCGAAAACACACTTATTTTTATACGCATGAACTTTCACCTTGCCTACCAACTTCAGTGCCTGCAGACATCTACGATGTCAGGTTCGGCGGAGCAAACCAACCATTCCCGATCAAGTTTCCCCAGCCGCATCATTTCCTTGCCACCAGACACACATGGTCCCGCCACACTTCCGGACGACAGGACCGCTTGCTAAGAACCAAACTTCCAACCCGGATCTTTGGCGTCTGCACATTCCGTGTTGCCTCAAGCCAAGTCATAATCTAATGCACTGATGCGATTGTATCCTTGCAAATCGCTCCCTTTGTTACTCACCGATTCAATGTCATAAGGTCGGCTCACAGCAGGAACCATACGTTTGCTGCCGTGCTATCCCGCCACCGCATTTCCCAAAGGATCCTTTCGATCTCGCTAAACTACGGAAACCACCAAAATTCAACACACAAGCCGCTGATTTGAACCAATCGGATTGCCTAAAGCCCCCTCACCGTTTACTCAAGGGTCACGTGGCTGTTCAGCCTTTTGCAAATCTTCATTCTGTTCCTCTGTACCATTTTGCGTCTGGTCGGGGACGGGAAGCTGGAAATCATCCGGCAACGCTTCAACAAATTCCAACACCTCATCTGAAACCTCTGGCGGCACCAACTCAAAGTCGTCATTTTGTTGATTGATAGCTTCCGCGTCAATCAATCCCTGCACTGCTTGGGTTTGCAATGCATCTGTCTGGTCAGTTGTGGGCAAAGGTTCCTCCAACCAACGACCTTCAATGTCCAAGGACATCACCCCTAGCTCACGGGCCAGTCGCATCTTGGCCGCATAGTAACTAAGCCAAGTAGTCAGAAACCCATCTTGAGTATCTCGCAAGGAAGCCTGAGCTGAGATCAAGTTAATCGCTGCTGTGGGCCCGAGTTGTGTAGGCCGCTGCCCTGGCTGGGCCGGTCTACCAGGCGCCTCGAGTTGGGCTTGTGTCAGGTCTACACGGCGAATCGCAATCGCGACTGAACGCCTCTGAATTTCCAGGCTTTCCTCTAACTGCTTTATCTCGCGCAGAATCACCCGCAAGTCTACCTGCAAGGCATCATGCGATTGAACAAACGCGCGTCGATTGCGTTGATAGTTAATCAATGCTTCGCGATAAGCGTTTCTCTCCACTAGCCTTGTGAAAGGCGCATCGAACTCCAAGCCAAGCCGTAGGTTCGCAGTGGACGCGCGGAAGGCGAGTGGATCATTACGGTCAGTTAGGACAGTTCCGGAGCTGGTAACATTCAGAGCGGACTGCAACGCGTCAGCGCTCACCGCAATCAATCGCCAGCTGTCCACCAAGGCAGCCCGACCGTTCATGAAATCGAGGCGATTCGACAAGGCGATATTCATCGCAAGTCCAGAGTCAAGTTCAATCGGGGCGATCCAGACACTTTCGAGTCTGGCTCGAGCCTGTACCAAAATGGCATTCTGAGCGAGCCGCTTGAACTCCGCCATCGTGTCGGTAGCCTCCTGCCTCAGGAGCCGGGCATTTCTCTCATCTTTTGACTCTGATTGGCTAGACAATTCAGAAATCACAGCAGCAGCGGTGTTGTATTCAGTTTGCAGTTTTGAAGCGTCTCTTTCAAGCGTTTCTACTTCCATAGCAAGCTCTTCTCGCTGCTCATCACCCAGGTACTCCAAACGATTCGGAAGATCCGTGTGCATCTTCTCAATGTCCTGCAGGGCTGCCTCAATCAGCTCGCCAACCTGAGTCGAAATTTCACCGATTTGCTGGACCACCACATCAAGTTCATCGATGCCAACAGCTTCTGCGAGTTCACCCATTAATATTTGTTGGGCGGAAATTTGATCTTGGACTGCAACAGCGTCGTCAGCAATCAGCTTAAACTGCTGGATCAAAGTATCATCGAGGCCGAGTGGCGTATCCGGTGGCAACCCCAACGCATTCTTTTTGTAATTATCAAAAGCACGCAAGTAGGCGTTTTTCAGCTGCAGGAGCGAAACACGCTCAGATTCAATATTTTGTCGAAACTGTTCAACCTGAACCAAGTTAATGGTGCCCGTTTCAAGGAAGGCCTCGAGCCGACGCAAGCTTTGCAGTTGAAGTTTCAGGTTATCCTCCGCATTACGGATTTGCTGTTGCTGCCGAAGCAACCCGACAAAACCATTAACGCCACTAACACCAGAGAAAATTGATAGCGATGTGTTGCGTGAACTGCGAACCGGTCCACTGACACCCAAATCACCAATCGCTACCAACGTGTAGAACCCCTGTCGGTATTGGCTATAAGCTCGCAGGTTCGCCAGCAAATTTCGCTCAGAGAAAGTCAATTGCTCAAGGGCAACGTCTCGACCGGCACCACGCAGCAATGGTTGGATAAACGTAAAGTTCGCAATCGAGTTAGCCAGTCCAACGTCGTCGCCCGTAAACTCAACCACGAAGGAATTCGCAAAACCCACTAACAACTCACCCGCGGTAGCATACTTACGTCGCATCTCTACAGGAGAGTTTCCAGTGCCAATAGTAAGTCGGTTGCCCTCGATACCTTCAAAGGGTTCGACGATGATGTAATCGCCGGAGATCCCATCAAATTGAATCGCCGCTGGAATCACATTGCCATTGTGCCTGTAGAAAGCACCAAGTCCCCCAAAAAATTGAGTGTCGAGTCTGAACCTCTCTCGAGTCACATCAAGAGCTGAGAGGTAAAGCGTTTCTAACTGGTTCTGATTCTGGGGTGAATGCAAATATGCCAACTGGACTGCAGAGTCAAGATCAAGAACGTACTCACCATCAGCGTTCAAGGTTCCATAGTCGCCCAAGGTCGATTGCCAACCTGGATTATCCAAGCTGGAACGAACACCATACTCACCCCAGTGCTCCCACCCCTTCATACCATCAACGCAATGCATGTATTGATGAGAAGTCGGGTCATCCTCGGGGCTCGGTGGACAGTTTTGGTTGTAAGGGTCGAAGTAGCGACTCTCGGGATTCATACGAATCCCAAAACTCGCTGTGTGCCAGCGGGGATCACCGTTGCGTTGTGTGATCGCCGAGTAAACTTCCTTGTCTGCTGACCGCTGATACTGCTGGCGACTTTTTGCGCAGCCAACAATCACTGCCCCAAGTAAGAGCGGGGTGCTGAAGAACGCCAAATGCTTCCGCGTCGCAAACATACGAGCCTACCGACTCCCTTCGGTTAACCACGACTTAATTACCGTAATGCTGATAAATGACCGCTCACAAGTAAATTACCAACAATTTTTTTTGGGGACCGATTGTAAGCATCAGCATCAGCATCAGCCACTCAAAACAGAACGCAGGCTGCCGGATTCGAGACGCATGGTCAAACGCAGAAACCTTCGCTGATAAGTCGACTCCGCTTCACACCTTGTTCCTTATCGTATTTATCGTACTTTCAGGTTCAATTTGCTGAATTCTTTCGCAATCTTGCGAACAAACTTAAGCTTCGTCTCCCCTGAAACGCGCATTCGATTTGCAACCAGGTCATGTAGGCGGTTTGCATTTAAAACATCACCCTTCATTATTCTG
>CAXGRW010000215.1:0-8140 GCA_964012125.1 uncultured Rhodopirellula sp. | reverse complement strand
GCGCAATTGGAATGGGGATGGGAGGTTCCGTAGGTGACAGATCTTGTGCGTGTGACCAAGTCCCGCAACAAATCACCAAAAAAACGGATTGTGATCTGTAGGCCATTTGGACCCACCGTTTTGCACGGGATGGGTTATCAGGCTGGGAACGAGGCTGGGAACGTGGTTTTGGTGGGTGGGCATGAAACATCGCCTCACTGTAGCGTTTGCGCACCTCAGCGTCTAAGCATCCCCACGTCTCACCATCTGGGGAAAGCAATTTAAGCATCAGTGAAACCGTATTCCTGCCATCATGCTTGGGTTTTATGCCGTTGCTTCAGGTGGCTGCACTAAGGAATCTCTGTCGCAAGTGCCTCGCTAAACCAACGTTGGCGAGTTTCACGCTAAAAACCCGATGCAGGTTTTGATTTGTTGCGAAAATGATCTTGCATGAATCCGATAGAAAGTGCGATAGCCACTGACAAACGTAGATGTACCACCCGGACAATGCTGATTGGAACGGGTCGGGCTTGAATGCCATAAGGAGAATGAATTCATGAAAACGCCGGTAAGATATGTTGCGATCGCGATCGCTTCACTCTCTCTCGTGATGTTTACCAGTTTGGGCAATGTGAGTGCTGACACGCCGGAAGAGTCTTCGGGATTCGGTAAGGCTGCCAGCGCGATGAATCCATTGAATTGGAAAATGCCACAGCTCAAAATGCCCAACTTCAGAAGTTTGTTGCCGAGCAAAGCGGAGCAGACTGAGATCAACGAAAAGAAGGATGGCTTGTTTGATCAGGTGGGTAAAACTGCATCGAATAGTTGGTCGAAAACCAAGACTGCTTTGAGTCCCAAAAATCTCAACCCTGCGAGATTCTTTACGACCTCTTCAAAGTCTGCGGTCAAAACAATGCCAGTGCAAGAGAAGGAACCTGGGTTTTGGGGCAAGCTTCTCAGTCCATGGCCAGAAGAAGAACCGGAGCAGACAACGGTAACAGATTTTCTTCGCCAGCCCCGTGTTGGAAGCTAGACGCTTCCGATTCTGAAAGAACTGGCTGTCACGTCATGCGATGAATCATTGCCAAGGTTGTTGGAATTACCGTTCAGGTGAATCGATTGATTTATGCGTCTACCGGCCACTCTCTACAGAACTATGTTGTAGAGAGTTTTGGTCCATAGATGCACTTATGCGATTCGTGTCGCTTTGGAATTCTGGTGGCAGATAAACTGTTTACCAGCGATTTTTGATCTGCCGAAAATTCTGTGTCAGAGTATCACTATGCAGTGGGAGCCCAATTCTTGCGGTACTCACGCCGGATTTGGCTTTGAAGTTCTGGGTGCCCTTTGATTTGCATCGACTTAGCATCCCACTCTAAACGTGTGTCAGGATTGCGTTGTGCGATTACGCCCAGCAAGATGGTTTCGGTCATCGGACCTGCGAGCCCAAAGTTTGATTCACTCTGTGCAATTTTTCCTTCGACTGCATCGAACCATTCCTTGTAGTTGTCTTGGTCTCTTGCCCGCGGCAGAGTTATTTCTGGCCAGTCAAAACCATCGATCTTGCTGGATGTCTTTAGAACCCACTTATTTCGGCCCCGGTGGAAGAATAGTTTTCCCTGTTCACCCACGATGACGCTGCCGTATTTTGAGAAATCCATGCCCTCGAGTACTTCCTCGCTGGGGTGGTTATATTCGTTTCCATTTTTTTCCAGTTGCCAGTTTTCTCGGTCGAACTTTGCGTCGACATAGCCGTCGTACCAGAAGAATTTGAAGCCATTTTTGGCTGCATGCTGGCTCGGTCCAAAGTCCCACGTGATGATCGAGTTGATAGGGGGAGAATACTCTGTCGCCCCACTTTGCTTCGCAGTGACCGCTTGCGGGGTGAGCGCTGGACCATCATCGGGTTGCATGGACCAGTACCCCAAATCCATGATGTGGCACGCCATGTCACCAAGAGCACCGGTGCCGTAGTTCCACCATCCACGCCATGCAAAGGGTGCGATCCGCGGGTTGTAGTCGATCCAGGGAGCGGGGCCGACCCATTGTTCCCAGTCGATCCCAAGAGGGACTGGCTCTGGTGATGGGGGACTGGCAAACCCTTGCGGCCAGATGGGACGGTTCGTCCAAGCGTGAATTTCTTTGACCTTGCCAATGACACCCGACCGGATCAATTCAACGCACCGCCTCATGTGATCGTTGGCGTGGGCTTGGTTTCCCATCTGCGTCTTCACGCCAGTTTCCTTGGCTAACTGATTTAACTGTCTTGCTTCCCAGGTGCCGTGTGTTAACGGTTTTTGACAGTAGACATGCTTGCCAGCCTGCATAGCCAATGCCGAGGCGTGAAAGTGGTGGTGGTCTGGTGTTGAGACGGTGACGGCATCGACTTGATCGCCCATCTCCGCGAACATCTCGCGATAGTCTGTGAAGAACTTTGCGTCTGGAAACTGTTGCCTCGTTTGGCCCATATTGCGAAGGCGGCCTTCGAGTTTCGTGAGCTTGGTGGCATCAATCACGTCGACCAGGCCAATGACCTCGAATCCAGCCTTGCTGGCACCGTTGATGTCAGCTGTGCCCTTTCCCCCGGCACCAATTCCGACCACGGTTGGCTTTCCCAATTTGTTGTCTGACAACGCCGGGAAAAATTGGAATCCAGCAAGAGCCCCCATTGTGGCACTGGCTGTTTTGTTGAATCGTCGACGAGAGATGGAGCTTTGAGGATGCTTGTCATTCATGAGCAGGCTTCGGTACAAGGGGATTCGGTACAAGGGTAGGCGTTGGGCAGGACGCGGACCAATCACACGCGTCGGCAGGACCTTCAGTGTAATCATTTCATGCTGCGGTGGTTGCTGTCATTGATGCAGAACTTCGGTGCAAACATCAGCCGATGCGAGTGTTAAAGCCGCACGCACGGATGGCAGCAGACGTTTGGGCCCTAGTTAATCTGGGTGGCAAGAGCATTGGATTCGACTTTTTTTTGCGAAAATTACAAGTTGGCTGTCCGGTTTTGTAATAGAAATGTACTCAACCTATTTGGTGCGACCTCTAAAGCACAGCGCCCGAACGCGTTCGTGTTTTGATGTTCTGTGCGAGTTTTTTATTGCGGCTGACTGCAGACGCTCGAAAAGGTGGACATTCAGATCAAGATTTGGGTGTTCACGAGGGGATGCATCAAAGCGTTCCTGTTGGTGCTGCTTGAAGGTGATCAGCATGACGCCGGTCGTCAGCGCTGCCTGTGTAATCTCACTTCCTGAAACAACTGCGATGTTTTTGGTTGTGGGCGGGAACTACTGTGTGAACGGGATTGTCTTTCCATTTACTTCCCTACCCGCGTGACGAATTGTGACATCAAGCAACTCCGGGGCTGGCAAGCTTACCCCCACTGATCACTCACTTGCTTCACGAGTGAAAGATGGAGATCAGGATGCTGCGCACGTTCTTTACAAGCGTTACGTGCAGAGAGTTTTTTGCCTAGTGGATTCGAAATTGGGGGGCAAGTTGCGTGCATCGACCGATGCTGAAGATATTGTCCAGTCTGTTTTTCGAAGTATGTTCCGTGGTGTGCAGGCAGGCAATTACGAGGTGGAACCGGGTTCCACTCTGTGGAATCTTCTCGCTGTCATCTCGTTGAGCAAACTGCGCCGCACAGCACTGCATCAAAATGCCCAACGTCGCGACAGTGAGCGGTTGGTTTCTTTGCAGACGGTGGCCGATGGTGAAGCGATGGATGTTTCGACGGATGAGTTTTTGAATATCTGCGTTCGTGAGACCATGCAGAAATTGAGGCCTTCAGACCGTGAGATTTTACTATTACGTATTCAGGGGTTCACATTAACTGAGATCAGTGAGCGGATGTCCTTGAGTGGTCGCACCATTGCCCGCCGTCTTCGAACCAGCAGAAAGCACCTTGCCAGTCTGCTGCTGGATGATGATTCTTAACTTCGATCCTCAGTATTTTTGATTAGCAGCTTCACCCGTGGCTCTTCGCTATCAGCGGCTGAATCGCGATGGTCCAACTGCGTTTGTGATCGGATTCCGAGTACATCGTTGGAATGCGAACGGTGAACCTTGCTGCCGTAGGTTGCTGGTGAACCAAGTTGCTGGTGTGCTTCACAGACCTTCTCAGCCGGTGAGTATGCGGCTTTCATGGTTTTTTTCGCCGTTAGATCTATATCAATTAGGCTTCAAGACTGCCTTGTGAGCCGCTTGTTTGCCCGTGATGTGATTTTTTCTACGACTGATCTCAGATTGTGGCAGGCAGTTTGGCGATGGACTATCTTATCACGCTCATGGTCGACTATTTCGGCCTTCCATCACTTCCACAAGACGAACACAAGAGCTCAGTTATGACTGCAAGAGTTGCTGCCCTGTTCTCAGGGGCATTGGTTATGGTTTGCCTCGTTGCCTCGCCCACGCGGGCTGCTGACGATGATTCAGCCGCAAAGTACAGCACCAAGGATGTTATGAAGAAGGCCTTCAAAGGGCCCTTGCTGAAGAAGGTCGCCAGTGGCGGTGCCTCGGATGCAGAGAAGAAAGAGCTGCATGAGATGTTGGTTGCACTCAGCAAGAATAAGCCAAAGAAGGGTGATGCTGAGAGTTGGGAAAAACTGACTGGTGCTTTGGTGAAAGCCAGCGAAGCAGCTGTGAAAGGTAATGCAAAGGCCGGCGCTATGTTGAAAAAGGCTGCGAACTGCAAAGCTTGTCACAATAGCCACAAGTAAAAGCACTCGGCAAATTGAATTCCCTCATGTTATGCTTGAGTCTCGAGCATTCATGTTGGTTTAGAGTTGCTGAGAAATTTTAGAACACCTGCTGCAAAGCAGGTGTTTGTTATTTAGGTTGCATGCATGCTGGGTGACAGAAGGTTTCATGTGTGGCCGTTGGTCCCGGCGAAGATGTTTTGATAAGTGCGTCAGAGCGAGATTCTTGGAGCGGCATGCTCTTGTGTTCCATGCAATAACGCTGGTTGATCATGCCTGTTGACTGTTGCTAATCTTGACGATCCGTAATCGATTGTCATCACCGCCTTGGATACTGGTAACGCGATATGCGAACACCGTTGGAGCGAATTCGATTAGGCGGATTTGTCCTTGCTGCTGTGTTCATTCTTGCCATTCTTGGCTATCGCTTTGTCGGGGATTACGACTGGATCGCAGCAGTCTGGATGGTGGTAATCACCATCTCCACTGTGGGTTACGGAGAAAACTCACAGTTGCCGCCTCGTATCCAGGCGTTGACGATTCTGGTGATTGTGCTGGGGATCTCTGCATCTGTTTACACCTTCGGTGGTTTGTTTCAGTTGGTTGTCGAAGGGGAATTGGAAAATGTGTTGGGGAAGCGTCGAATGAAAAAAGAAATCTTAAGACTGCGCGACCATACCATTCTTTGTGGATTTGGCCGTATGGGAAAGAAACTCGCCGAAGAATTGCAGTCGCAAGGTGTCGAGATCGTTGTCATTGATCAGGATTCAGACGCGATTGATGAAGCCAGTCAGGCGGGCTTGCGCTACGTCTCTGGGGATGCCACAGAAGAAGAAACGCTTTCCGAAGCTGGCCTGTCTTATGCAAGTACCTTGGTAAGTACTTTTCCAAATGATGCGGAGTGTGTGTTCATTACGCTGACAGCCAGAGATGTGAACAAAAAAATACGCATCATTGCTCGGGCAGAACGCGAAACCACTGAGAAGAAATTGTTGCAAGCGGGAGCGGATACAATCGTCATGCCGACCGTTGTGGGGGCAAGGCAAATGGGGCGTATGATAACGAGACCATCTACAGCGCATCTGATCAAGTTGGTCGATGAAGGCAGTAATCAGGACTTTGATATTGATGAAGTACTGGTTCATGAAGACAGTCGATTGGTCGGCTTGAGTGTTCAGCAGACAGAAGCACACCGACGACATGGATTGTTGGTCGTTGCTGTTCGGGCAGCATCCGGAGAACTGCGATTCAATCCCGATTCTGGAGAAAAGTTTTCAGCCGGAGAGATTGTGATTGTGATGGGGCGACGCGATGACATCGCGAGATTCAGAAATGAATATTAAATTTGCTGCTTTGGGTGGAAAGCTGCGTTAGGTGAAAAACAGAAGAGTATCAATTGCTCAGAAACACCGCGCGGAAGAATGTGTTTTGTTGCTTCGTTGAAGCAGGCAGAGTGTTGTGGACTTATCTATGGATTTCAAATGAGTGATCAGAAGACAGATCGAGAGAATAGACTTGAGATCGCATGTGATCGAGGTGCCGAGGGGACGCGAGTTTGTCCGGTATGTCGTGGGGAAACATTGATCGAAATACGTGGCAAGCTGCAATGTGAACGCTGTCACACCATTTGCGAGACTTGTTGCGAGGGGGGGCGTGGGTAGACTCCTGTGTTGCTGGTAAGCCCTGTGTTGCTGGTAAGCCCTGTGTTGCTGGTAGACACCGTATCCCCCGCACGGGAAATTCTCGCTGAACAGGATCCTTTATGATTGAATACGAACTCGGGATATGCCGGCAGTGAGATTGAAATTGAATCAGTCTTGCAGGTAGTCGACGAGAGCCATTTTCGGGAGAGGGAGACGCAGAATCGGAGCGAATTCAGTGGTTTCGCCGTCCACTTTTTCGAATGCTTCCCGTAGCACTTCAGGAGTACTCTCAGTCAGTTCACTGTATCCATTGATGAACATGCCGTACTCGTCCCATCCATCGTCACTACATGAAGGAAGCAGTGAGGCTAGCGCAACACATGCGGGACCGTGCTTCTCTGGGCCTGCTTCAAGCAATTCATCCAGTCTCGTGTGTTGTGCGATCAAGGCAACAAACTCTTCGGGTAGATTCCATTGTTGGGCGAGCATGGCGGAAGCGTCAGCGTGATCCCATCCAAATATTTCCTTCTCCAAGCCACTCAAACGACGACCTTCGTCAGCACGTCTTTCGACCAGGGTTTTGTATTGCTCGGGGAGTTCTTTGAGCAGTAGGGGAATCGCCATGTCCTGCAGCAACGCACCCGCGAACAAGTCTTCAGCGTCGTTGAGTTGAAGTGTGCGTCCCAATCCACGTGCAAACAGGGCTCGGCGAAGGGAGTCTTGCCAGAGAGCTTTAAGATCAAAAGAACCAAACTTGGGATTGGGCATGACGCTGAAGACGGCGTTCCACAACGCGAAGTTGGTAATCGCTCGAGTGCCTACCAGCGTTAGCCCTTGTTGCACGCTCATGATCTTTCGGCTGAACCCAAAGTACGAGCTGTTAACAAATTTCAGTACCTGCCCCATCAGTCCGGGATCGGCTTCGATCGGTTTTGAAAAATCTGCTGGTCCGGATTCCGGATTTTGCGAGAGCTGCAACAAAGTGATCGCACTGTGGGGAAGTGCAGGAAGCACTTCAGCGTGAAATACGTCTTCGAGCGGGGTTGTGGTCGTCGTCATGTTTTGCATTGCAAAGGGTGTCAAGTCATCAAGGCGATTTGAGCTGCGAGAGGCTCGCGTCTGCAGACCGTGCCTTTGGTAAAAACCTACCTCGTGTGCTCGTCTGATTTGCCCCTTTTTCAGACTTAAAGACACGTCTGCCGCTGTGTCGGTCCGGTTTTGCGGGTTGGTTTTTTGCCTCGTGTTGTCCAACATCACCATGAGGCGTCTCGCGGTGTTGCAAAAATACAACGCTTGATAGCGAATGGAATTGCAAGTGTTTTTCTAAACCCATAGCCCTGAAGGACTTGTGTCAGGATTAAGCAGTTTGTCGGATGGTTGGACCGGGACATGCATTCTCTCCCCTGCATGAACTTTTTTTATCTGAGTCCAGATGATCGTGGCTGGTTGAAATGCTTGCTGATGAAGCACGCATTTCTTGTCACTTTGATTCTTTGCTTCTGGTTGATTTTGAATGCGTGGCCCAAAGCAGAGACACCCGTTTCTAAAGTGGATGAGTCGGACTTGGTCCAATTCCGTGTTGCCCAAGAGTTCTCGGAAGCAACTGGTGCATCGCGGAATCAAGGTCGGGTGAGAGCTTGGGTTGCAGATGGTCCGCAGGCTATAAGGCTGGTTGATTTACCCGCGGGTTCGGTTGATGATTTTGAACCCGAGCCACTTTTAGCAACCAGCAGTCTGGAGAAGCCAGGTTCTCGTTATCTCAGCAGGGCCGTGCAACCGACTGGCTGGAGAAGAACCCGAAACGGCTGGGAAAATACA
>CAXGRW010000214.1:0-8158 GCA_964012125.1 uncultured Rhodopirellula sp. | reverse complement strand
CCACGATCTTTCTTGGGTGTTGCCTTCAGCGGCTTTGGACTGGGTGTTGCCTTCAGCGGCTTTGGACTGGGTGTCTGCAGCATGACTGGTCGTTGCCAATCCTGTGGCATGTATCCTTCGGGAGCCTGTGGCTTGACGACCTCGATGACTTCATCTTCGGGTTCAAATGAAGGCCAATCGTCGGTTCGAAATGGTGATGCTGGCAGACCTTCGCGGTTGTACAGCAGGTTGCGCTGTGATGGGTTCATCGCCCATGCATAACGCACTGCAACAGGTGATTTCACTTTGCTGGATGAAACAACCACTTGGTCACCGTTGATGGTAGCGTCTGCCCATTGCCATTGCTGATCGTCTCCGGCAATGGCAAAGGAGTTCAGTTTCGAATCACCGATCTGGTTCAAGTCATTGGCAGTGACCAGACCACTGCCTGAAGAATCAAAGTCGAGGATGATTCTGCTGTCGTCGATTCGTTGATTGGTGAACTGTGGGCCAGAGCCGATCACGTCCATCGCGTAGACACTTTCAAGTGCATACAGTGCGTGCCGTATTCCGATGGGTCGTTTATTCTTTGGGTGCAGTAGAACGGCATCGCCCGTATCGATGGAAACGACCAGCCCTACATTCGGCAATTCCTGACTGGCCAGTCGCATCGCTTCACGATTGACTGCCCACGGCGCTTTCTGTCCTTCAACAGGCGTGGTTTGCGGTGGATTCCAACTGGGTAACTGAGTGAGGATGAACGGAAAGTCGTCTGCGACATTCCCATCCGACAACTCGTGCCAGGATGAACGATAGTAGCTGATCAGTTTCTTGATTTGCTCACGATAGTGCGCTGCCTGCGGTACATTCTTGGAGTTCCGTTCACCCTGATACCAGATCGCCCCCCGGATGCCATAAGGCCGAATGGGGTGAATCATGGCGTTGAAGATATGACCGGGGTATTGGTGACCGAGGTTGGCAGGTTTGGTGATGAAAGGTGGTTGGAGTTGTTTCCACTGATTCTTCATCGTTTCACCAGCATCGATCTTCTGCTGGTAGGTAAGCAGTTCCTGCTTGTACGTCTTGAGTGCGTCATTGCGATCAAAACGTCGAGAGTTCCTGTCAAGTTGTGCAGTGTGCATCTGTGTGCGTTTGTCGTCACGTTGGATTTCGACAGGCATCCAGCCTTCGATTGGTGTTCCAGCGTAGGCCTGCACAATGATTCCCACAGGGATGCCAAGAGTTTCTTGAAGCGTCTTGCCGAAGTGGTAGGAAACCGCAGATGTCATTGCGGCGGTTTCGGGGGTACAGGCGACCCATTTTGAAAGCCGGTCACGTGATTCGGTGAGTGGTTCATGCCAGTGTTCACGCGACGATTTGAAAATCCGCAAGTTGGCAGCATTGGCACGTTTTGTTTCCTGCTCGGCATCGAAGCAGTTGCCCAACGCCCAACCCATATTGGACTGGCCAGCGCACAACCAGACCTCGCCGATAGCCACATCCGTCAGCGATAGGGTGTTTTTTCCACGGATGACAAGTGAATGACCGGTTCCGTGCGAGGGTGTTTTCAAAAAGACGCGCCATTGGCCCACCGTGTTGGCCGTTGTTTTGACCGGATTTCCCCAACTGGGCGTGATGGAGATGTTTTCACCTGGATCAGCAAATCCCCAAACCGCATTGTTCGTGTTCTGTTGCAACACCATCTGGTTGCTGAACAGGCTTGGCAGACGCACATCTGCAATGGCGGTCACATGGCATGTGAAAAGCAAAGCGAGCGTTGTGGGTAGTCTCATGACAGTCTGTGAGGCATGTGAGGGGCAGGAAAATCAAAAGGCTCAACCATCATGGTAGCAACGTCGTGTCGATTCGATACTGTGCCGCTGCGTCTTTGAACTGCTGGCTACCTCGGTGAAGCCTTCGACTCCCCTCGGTTGACTCGCAAAACCGGCATTCCGGTGACATGCACCACGTCCCTTGAACTGGGCTGCGACGTGTTCGACAGTCGATCTGTTCACATTGTAGGGATTGCAGCGAAAGTCGTTTCACAAAACTGGCTCAAAGTCACTCTGCGATGCTGTCTGCGTCCTAGAGTTCAGAAGTTCCAATTCGTTGAGTTGCCGGAGACTTTTGCATGTTTCGTATCTTGATAATCATTGTTGTCAGTTTCAGTGTTCTGCACTGCACGCAGGCGGATGCTCAGCTATTTGGCCGACGTCACCAGTCCAAACGAGGTGCGAAGCTTCAGCGTTACGACAGCCATCGGCAACCTGCGAAAGCGGAACAGAACTATCGTTCTTACAGAACCTCCTCGGGCCTCAATATCAACATTGGAATTGGTACCTTTCCCGGCTACGGCTACTATCCCGGGTTCGGCAGCTTTGGATATCTCGACCCCTATCGGTTTGACGGTTATGGCTATGACCCCTACCGCTACGGCAGCTTTGAGGCTCCTGATCTATTGAAAGATCCGTATTTTCGAGAGCGGTATCGCTACGACAGTCAGTTTCCTGGACGGTATCGGGTCCCTAAAGTGCCCCGTAGTTCGACAGCCATTGGACTTGAAGAATTGTACGGATTCAATCGAACCCCCGACCCACGTGATGGTGCATCCATCCGAGTTGAATCGCAATCAGAAACTGGGGATTTGGGTAAGGCCACGGAACAATTGGCCAGAGGCCTGGAAGTCAGCGAGTACGGTGAGGCGTGGCTGGAGTACCTTGCTCCTCGCCGATTGGCATCGTTGATTGCCGAGAGAAAGACTCAGGGAAAGACTGCAGAGTTGCAGGAGTTGTTGACGCATTACGACGGTGTGGTTGCGAATCCAGAACTCCGATACATCACTGCGACACCCGGGTTTGCAGAGACAAGAGAACGACTCAAGCGTTATTTTGGCCAGTCGACCAGCGAGTTGAATGGTCGAACCATTCGCGTGGTGCCTTCGACCGTTGAACCTCCATTATCAGAGACGCGTGACCAACCGGAAACCTTGCCAGTTCCCCAATCTTCGGCGGAACCCGAGCCCCGTTTGAACTCTGCCAATGGTGTTTGACCGTACTTCGGGTAGTCCGTTATCCAGCTGATGACGAGTTTCGCGAAGGTCAGGTCGTTGACTGGTACCGAGACTTGATTCCGAAAATCTACGGGGCGACGTACTTTTCTGCCTGATGCAAGGTGCGAGCAGATTCACGTTACGTGCCGCTATCGGCATGATTTTATTTCGGTCCCGCGCTTCAACACAATGACCAGACGTCCGGCAGCTGCAATTCAGCGACAGTGGGATTCACCGCGTGTCGGGAGAGCAGCTGGTTTGGGTTGGTTTTATCTGACAATGCCTGTCTGCCATTCTTCCAATCTCAACAGCCTTCGCGATGCTGCGAGCTGTTAAACTGGCGAGGTCAGGAAAATGCCCCCGCTTGGCCATGAGCCGATTTTCAATGTTTGCCAATCGCTGAGTTCAACTGAAGAGTCCAGTTGCCATTTTGACGGGATAGGAGTTGCAGCAATTTTGGCAGTACTTCAAGGTTGAATTGTGATGAGCTGGAAATGGGCGTGACGTGAACATCCCTGCCGAAGAATTTTGGGTTGATCGAGAGCAATACACATGCCGTTTTCATCCTTCTGTATCTCAGTCGTTGCTCGTGCATGCATGGGATTGGGAACGCGATTCCAAGTTCATCATCGAGCTGCAATTCAGACCTTGCCCCTGAGCATGATCGTGACGGGGTTACTTTTCTGTGCCAGTGACTTCTGTATCGCACAGTCACCTGTGACTGGATTACCCGTGGTTGATGGCGGGACGCTGGATCCGCGAACGCGTGCGTTGATCAAAACCCACTGTGGAAGCTGCCATGGTGGAGAAGTGAAGGAAGCAGAGATCAATTTTGATGCTTATGACTCAGTCCAGAAAGCTCGCGATAATGTTGAGGTCTGGCTGAAGGTTCGTCAGGTTTTGAATAGTCAGCAAATGCCACCACCCGACGCGCCGCAACCTGACGAGGCTGATCTGCTGCGATTGATTTCCTGGACCAATGCATTTTTGAAGGCTGAGGCGAAATTGAAAGCAGGCGATCCAGGAGAGGTTTCATTGCGGCGTCTAAGCAATGCTGAATACGATTATGCAATTCGTGATTTGACAGGTCTGACGGTTCTGAACCCAACGCGGGATTTGCCTGTGGATGGTGCGGCCGGAGAAGGTTTTACGAACGTGGGAAGCGGGCAGGCAATGTCACCCTCACTGTTGGGCAAGTATCTGGATTCAGCGAAACGAGTGGCAGAGCATCTGGTGTTGTTACCCACGGGAATTGAGTTCAGTCCGTCAACAACCCAGCGTGACCGAACCAATGAAAAGTTGGCCGACATTCAGGCATTTTATCGCCGTTACACTGCCGATGGGGGTGGTTCCGCAGTCGACTTGCAGGGCATCAAGTTTCAGACAAATCAGGGAGGTTTGTTGCCAATCAAGTTGTACCTTCAGACGTTGCTTGAGAGTCGTGAGATTCTGCAGGCAGGGGATGTTACGGTTGCCGCAGTCGCATCGCAGACTGGTTTGAATCAGCGTTATCTTTCCGAGCTTTGGAACATGCTCGCTGGGACGGGATCAAATTCTTTCTTGATTGTTCAACTGCGAACTGCTTTCCAAAGGGCAACGGTTGACGAAGTTGATTCTTTGTTGACCAAAATCAATCAGGCTCAGAATGGGTTTTGGAAATTCAACTCGATTGGTCATATCGGTCGGCAAGGCGGCCCCCAACGCTGGATGGAACCGATCATCCCTGTGGTTGATGAGCAGGAATTGCGTTTGCCTTTGGGCAAAGCAGATGAGGGGAATGTGATTCCCGTGTGTTTGACAGTTCATGATCTTGGTGATGGAGATGCACAGGACTTTGTGGTTTGGCAAGAGCCCCGTCTGCTGCTGGAACCTGATGCTCGTGGCGCACAGGATGCAATCATGTTACGGGATGTGAACAGATTGAGTGCCAAGGTACGCTCGATTCAGCAGCGAGAGTTGGCTCAGACCTCCGGGTATTTCAAGCGGATGCTGAAATCCCTAAAGCAACCAGGAACGTTACAACCGAAGTCAGATCAAGCGTTTGATACCGAAGGTTTGAACCGTGACTTGCTGGCGAGTTGGTTTGCGTACGCTGGATTGAAGCGTGAGGACACACGCAGAGTCGATGCGTTGTTTACGAGTCAAATGTCCAAGGTGCAGGGATATGATGCGATCAAAGGCTGGGGAGTTGCAGCTACTCCAAGCATGCTGACGAATCGTTCTGAAGAGAGCATCAGTTTTTTGACTCTGACAATTCCACCTCGTGCAGTTGTGGTACATCCATCACCAAGCAGTGCGGCTGTGGTCGCCTGGAAAAGTCCCGTTGCCGGGAACTTCGAATTGGACTGTTCCATAGCAGATGCAGATAACAAGTGTGGGAATGGATCGGCTTGGAGAATCGAGCATCGTACCAAGTGGGGAACCAAGCTTGTTGCGGAAGGAGTCATGGACAATGGTGGTGGTGATCGCTGGACCAGTACGCGGCCGCTGAATTTGGATCAGGGGGATGTGGTTGCGTTGATGATTCTTGCCAGAGACAAGAACCACAGTTGTGATACAACGCATGTGGAACTGAAGTTGGTGGAGAAGGAAGGGCTTGAGCGGAAATGGATTTTGAGTGAGCAGGTGGTTGATCGTGTACACGAAGGCAACCCCATTGCGGACACATTTGGCCATGCAGACGTATGGAACTTCGGGCAAAGTGTTCCAGAGTCTGCGCTTCAGATACCGGATGGGTCAGCCTTGTCGGCGTGGCGGTCCCAAGCGATTTTGTTGATGGAAAAACCGGAGGTTGGCAAGGAACGGGAATTGGCAAGGTTGGCCGATGAAATCCAGCGAGTTGTTACGACAGATGAGCACAAGACACTTTCTGCTGCTGATCAGGAACTCCGCAAGCAGATTTTTGATTGGCGTGGCCCCTTGAGCTGGATCAGTCTGGGAAAGTCATCTTTGGAGGAATCGGATCAGCAAGCTTCGGGAGAGAAAAATGCATTGTCGTCTGGTTTGCATCCTGATGGCAGCAAGTTGCAACCCAACGACCTGTGTACTCACGGTACATCAACCCTACACTTCGATATTCCTGCCGAGTTCAAGGCAGCTGAACTGGTAACCAACGCGAAAATGCATGCAGCCAGTGGAGTTGAGGGGGCTGTCCAGTTGCAGGTTCATGACAAGAGGATTGCGGCTCCTGAGTTTGATTTTGGTGGCACGTTTTTGGTGCATCCCGAGGGATTGAAAAGTGAGCGGATAAGGTCGTCGGTGCGCTCGTTTGCCGAATTTTTTCCTCCGGCATTATGTTATTCGCGAATTGTTCCTGTTGATGAGGTGGTGACATTGAGGCTGTTTCACCGCGAAGACGATTATCTGTCGCGTTTGATGCTCAATCCGGCTGAGACACGCGATTTGGATCGACTGTGGAATGAGTTGCTCTTCGTCAGTGATGAGCCGCTAAAGTTGGCTGTTTCGTTTGAGCAGATTGCTGAGTTCGCTACACAGGATCGCCCCGACCTGGTCACCGCATTTGAACCATTGCGAGAGCCCATCAATCGTCGAGCGGATGAGTTTGGAAAACGTAAAATGGCGTTGGAACCATTGCAACTGACGGCTGTTGTGAATTTTACGGAACGCGCCTGGCGACAGCGACTTGATGGACCATCGCGGCAGCGACTGATGGAATTTTACCGCCGCCGACGAGACGAGGGGATGCAACATCCCCGCGCGTTGCAAGCCTTGGTTGTTCGCGTTTTGACGGCACCTGAATTCCTTTACAAGCTGGAGTCGCCGCAATCGGGAACAGGTCAATCTGATGTGAACGCAGAAGCATTGGCTTCAAGGCTCAGTTTCTTCCTGTGGTCTTCTGTGCCGGACTCGGAGTTGATGGAACTTGGCAGGCTCGGCAAACTGCATGACGAACAAGTGATGAGGCAGCAGATGCGGCGGATGTTAAAGGATCCTCGTGCCAAAAGGCTTGCCGAACAATTTGCCTGCCAGTGGTTGCACTTCCGGGACTTCGACCGGAATGATGATAAGAACGAAAAACTGTATCCAAACTTTGCGGCGTTGAGAAAGAGCATGTACGGTGAGACTATCCGGTTTTTTCAGGACATGTTTCAGCACAATGGATCGATCCTCGACATGATCGATGCGGATCATACCTTTGTCGATCAGGCACTGGCAGAACATTATGGATTGGAGTGGGATCCAGACAAACAGGTCAGTGACGAGTTTTCGAGTGACGGCCAATGGCAACGTATCGACGGCCCTCAGCTGAAAGGCCGCGGAGGTGTTCTGGGGATGGCGACCTTTTTGGCCAGTCAGTCCGGTGCATCGAGAACCAGTCCAATTCTTCGGGGAAATTGGATCTTTGAGACTTTGCTTGGTGAACATCTGCCGAGGCCACCTGCAGATGTTCCGTTGTTACCTGAGTCAGTCCCCGAGGGTCTGACATCCAGAGAATTGATCGAGAAACACAGTTCGCTGGCCGCTTGTGCGAAATGCCATGCCCACATTGATGGGTTTGGTTTTGCACTGGAAGGCTATGATGCGCTGGGCGGGTTGCGCAAGACGGTTGTGGACACGGAGGCAACATTGGTGGATGGGCGAGTGATTGCGGGTTCAGAAGGTCTGCGGCACTATCTGCTAAACGAGCGTCGTGAAGAGGTGGTCCGCCAGTTTTGTCGTAAATTGCTCGGCTTTGCACTTGGTCGAGAAGTGCTGTTGTCAGATGAACCGTTGCTGGATCAGATGCAGCTTGCCCTGCGTAAGGGTGACTATCATTTTGAAATTGCGGTCGAGCAGATAATCACAAGTCCGCAGTTTTGTCAGATTCGTGACGAGCCAAAGAGCTTCCACCCACAATCGTTCAACCACGCAGGAAAGCTTGATGACCAGTAAGAATTTATCCCGGCGTTGGGCCTTGCGTGGGTTGGGTGTATCGATGGCACTGCCATGGATGGAGTCAACGACCGCGTGGGGCGATAAGACGGCACACGGCAAGCAACCCGAGGCTTCTTCAGACAACGCCGCGCCGGTAAGAATGGCGGTGTTGTTCTCGGGATGTGGCTATCATTCCAAAGAATGGTGGGCACGAGGCAGTGGAGCAGAGATGGAGGTTGGCAAAGTACTCAAGCC
>CAXGRW010000213.1:0-8178 GCA_964012125.1 uncultured Rhodopirellula sp. | reverse complement strand
CGCTGCTGCTTGGAATCCAATCTTGCTTTGTGGCAGGCATCGTTCTATCGGCTAAACTAAGGGTTTGGCTGCCTGGTCGTTTCCTGCATCATTGTTCGAGCACGGAATGTTGGATTGCTTCGTTGCCAAGCAGTGTGGGTTTCGGTATCTGCATTAGACCCCCGCGTCATTGATTTTCTGACATTGCTTAGAGGAAACCATGGATTTCACAAGAAGGAAATTTCTGAAGGCAAAAGGGGCGGTCCTGACGTTGCCTTTTCTGCCCTCGCTTGCTAACGGCGATGACGCGGCAACAGTGGGTGGGTTGGTAGGTGATCCTGGCAAGCCCAGCAAGAAACTGGTCATCATGTACGTACCCAATGGCCTCGTACGACGTTGTTTTTTTCCTGGTGAGGAAGAAGCTGAACTGCCTGGCTTTGTGGGTGGTTTTAATGCTGACAAGTCAAAAGATGAGCTGCGTAAAAAAAATGAGCCTGGGATTTTTCCTCTTGAGTTGACATCGACGATGCAACCGCTGGCTGAGCATCTTAATGATGTGACCTTGATCACAGGTTTAGACCGCACGTTTAAAAACGGACAGGATGTTCATGCTCAGGGTGCTTCGTGCTACCTGACCAGTTTATCACCCGAACAAGCCGCTGCCGCAGGAATCCGGCACCCCAACGGACGCAGCCTTGACCAGGTCATCGGCGATCATGTTGGGCGAAACACTGCGTTCCGAACACTTGAAATCAGTTGCAATGGATTCAAGGCAGGAAAAGAGTCAATCTTTTTCGATAACATTTCATGGTACGGGCCGGACAAAATTGCACCGTCCATCAAAGATCCCAAAGAATTGTATGACCGATTGTTCATGGCTGATGGGTATCGGCGGCACATGATGGATGTGACCGACCTTGTCTTGGCCGATGCCAAGTCGCTGTCCAGAAAGCTTGGTCGTCATGATCGTGAAATGATGGATGAGTTCATGGAAATGATTCGAGACGTTGAGGTCCGAATCAAAAAAATGCAAAAGTTGATTTCGGACGCTGATATCGAAATCCCCAAAGATGAAGTTCTGCCCCGTGGCGAGTACATCCGCCTGCAAGCTGATCTGATGTTGTTGGCATTACAGATGGGAATTACCAATGTCTGTACCTTCATGGTTGGACCGGAGAGGTGGGATGCATCGCTGTTGTACGAAGGGGTTTTTTCTGATCCGGTTCAACATCACAACATGACTCACAACCAAAAGGGTGATGGATACAAGGAATTGCAGAAGATCGATATTTTTCATATGCAACAATACGCATATCTGCTTTCCAGGATGAAGACGCTTAAAGACACTGACGGTACTAGCTTGCTGGATAATTCGATCGTCACCTACGGTGCCGGCTTGGGAGATGGCGCAACACACCAGTACTACGATCTGCCATTGATTGTGGCTGGTAAGTCGCAGGGCCAAGTCAAACAAGGGCGATTTATACGCTCGCCCAGTGGAACATTGAATTCCAATATGTGGCTCACCATCGCAAACTTGATGGGGTTGGAAATTGAGCAGTTTGCAGACAGTAACGGTGTGATCTCAGATTTATGGACGTGAGCTGCAGAATCATGAAAGCCAGTATGAAAATATCACGTTGCATCAGACGCTCGCTTTGTTTGGAATTGCCACTGTTGTTGTCAATGCTTGTGTTCTTGCCGGCACCTTGTGCCGCCTTGGCTGGGCAGTTTGAACAAACGATTCAACCTTTGATCGCTGATCACTGTGTGCATTGCCACGAGGGGAGTGATGCAAATGGTGAGATGGATTTTGAGTCCGTCGGGAATCGTGCAGATTTCATCGTCAGGCCAAAAATGATATTGGCAATGCTGAAGGCAATCGACTCTTATGACATGCCACCCCAGGACGAACCTGATTTGGGAGAGTCTGTGCGTCAAGAAGCGGTGGTGGTCTTGAAATCCTTGTTGCGCGAATCAACAGGTGCGACGCCGATCCCAGAAATTCCAATGCGGCGGTTGAATCGATTTCAGTACAACAACGCAGTGAAAGATTTGTTCGGTTTGAAGATGGATGTTTTCCACCTGCCTGAAAAACTGATGAGTCGCGACCAGAATTATGTGGCGTCCAGCAAGCAGGCAATGCCGGTAAAAGTGCGTGTCAGCAGCAAATCGCTTGAGGACTCTGGCGGCATGGCATCGGTGAATGCGTTTCCAAAAGACCTGCGTGCTTCCCATGGTTTCGACAATCAGGCTAACCAACTAACACTTTCACCGCTCTTGTTGGACGCGTTCTTGAGGTTAAGTGTTTCCATCACCGATAGCCCAGATTTCAACGAGACGACGGTTGGTATCTGGAGTGATTTTTTTGCGGAACCGGAAGATGGGAAAAGTCTGAAACCAGAAATACAGAAACGCTTGAAATCCTTCTTGAGGATTGCATTTCGTGGTCCCGTTGAGGATGCGACTTTAGTACGCTATCGCGACTATGCGGTTGCAAATATCGAATCGGGTTTGCCATTCACACAGAGCATGAAGAAGACTGCTGCTGCAGCATTGTCTTCGCCACTTTTCCTGTATCGAGCAGACACCGGCAAGTTATCTGATGCCAACATTGAATTGGCATCGCGGCTTTCCTTCTTTTTCTGGGGAAGCGGTCCTGATGATGCACTGTTGGCGTTGGCCGAGGAGGGGCAACTCACACGCCCAGAAGTGCTCGCTAATGTTGTGGATCGTATGATGTCCGATCCCAAAATTGAACGGTTTCTGGATTCGTTTCCTGCACAGTGGATGCAACTTGAAAATGTACTGGCGGCAACGCCAGATCCTCAGCAATATCGCCTGTTCAATCTCGATCAACAAAATCCAGCCAGCCTGCAGATGTTGCTTGAGCCGCTGTTACTCTTCGATATGGTGTTTCTGGAAAATCGACCGTTGGCAGAACTGCTGTTGCCTGAATCGGCGTACCGCAGTGAATTTTTGGATTTTTGGTACACCTCTGATTTAAAGCCTCCCCGATTGAACCGAGAGGAAGTGGATGAGTTCAATCGCAAGAATGAACAGCGGCGTAACGAACTCGCAGGGCTGGTTCTGGATTTGCGGAAACAGAAAGAGGCCATGGTCGCTCCAGTGCGTGAGCGTTTGCTTGAGAAGCGGCGTCAGGACTTGGACTCCAAACCACCGCTCGATTTGAAGCCCTATGCAGCGTGGGAGTTTGAGGGTGACTTGAAGAGCTCAGTCAATGAGTTGGATTTGACATCGCACGGAGAAACGCGATTCGAGGATGGCTTGGTGGTGCTGGATCGTGCATATCTGCAAAGTCCTGTCTTGCCGATCGAATTGAAAGCGAAGAGTCTCGAGGTTGCGTTTCGCTTGCATGATGTCAATCAACAGGGGGGTGGCGTGATGGGCATTCAAGGGCCGGGTGATTTCTTTGACACGATCGTCTTGGGTGAGCGTAAACGCAAACACTGGATTTCTGGAAGTAATGGATTTCGTCGGACGGAAGATTTTCCAGAGTCAACTGAAGAGACTGAGACTGAAGGATTGTTGCATCTGGTCATGGTGTATCAAGAAGACGGAAACACGCAACTGTATCGAAACGGTCAGCCATATGGTGGCTCTTTCAATAAGGGATTGGCTACTTTTCCAAAGGAAAAAACGTCAGTCATCTTTGGTGTGCGACATCTTCCGGCTGGTGGGAACCGGTATCTATCTATCAGTATTGACCAGGCTCGCCTGTATGACCGCGAATTGAAGCCAGAGGAAGTTCACGCGGCATTCAGTGGTAATAATCTGTTCGTTTCTGATCAGGATATCCGTGTTGCCATGAGTGAGGCACAGAAGCAGCAGTTTGATCGACTGACAGAAGAAATCCAAACAAATGACTTGGCGTTAGAGAAAGTTCCCGGGCCCATCGATCCCGCAAAACGGCAGCAGGATTTGAATCGTCAGTTTGATGAGCAAGTCAAACGCATGCTGCGATCACGTTTATTTGAGCGAGTCCCTGTCGACGACCCTCGGTATGGCGGCGTGGTCACCAACGCGGCGATGATGAGCATGACCTCAGGACCCAAACGTACGCATCCGATCGCTCGAGGAGCTTGGGTCATTGAAGTCATTTTCAACGATCCACCTGCCCCGCCTCCGAATGATGTTCCGCCGCTCAATGAAGAACAGACTGATAAAAGTCTGACGATCCGCGAGAAATTTGCGGTGCATCGTGAGAACCCTGATTGTGCTAGTTGTCATGCGCGTCTTGATCCGCTTGGGTTCGCACTTGAAAACTTTGACATCACCGGGCGTTGGCGTGACAAGTATTCAAATGGGCGCTCTGTTGATGCCGGGGGGACCTTGATGACCAAGTACGCTTTTGACGATGTGGTGCGTTTCAAGCAGTTGTTGCTTCAGGAACGTCAGCGTTTTGCCAATGCTTTCACTGCTCATTTGTTACGCTTTGCTCTTGCGCGTGATCTGGGTCCGGCTGATGCCGTGGCTGTGGATGAAATCATTGAGGCGGCTGCGGAAAATGAGTTCCCTATGCGAAACGTGATCCGCGAGGTTGTGCTGCACGAGAGTTTTGTCCAGCGTGGGGCGAAAACCCGCGAGAAGGATTGAAAAAGCGGAGGGCAATGGGAGAGCGGTTTGTTGAGTAGTATTGTTGTTAGAGGGTGGGGGATTTCGAGTGAGTCGTTGTTACCCTGCGTCGTAGAAAACTGCTAAAATGCGACTTGCGTCAATTTCCCGGGAGCGGCATGACATGATACGTTTGAATGGTGGTCAAGCTTTTGCAAACTGTTCAGGGGTATCTCGGAGGAATTTTCTCACGGCGGGGTCAGCTGGAATTGCTGGTCTAAGTTTGCCTGAAATTCTTGCTCAAGAAGCACTTGCCGGGACTGGGACGGGTAAGAAGTCGTTAATCGTGATTCACCTCGACGGTGGTCCGCCGCAGATGGATCTGATTGATCCCAAGCCGTTTGCTCCTAGCGAGCTGCGGAGTCCGTTTGGGCCGATCAGTACTGCTGTTCCCGGTGTCCAATTGACAGAACTGATGCCGCAGTGTGCGAAGATTGCTGACAAACTGGTTTTTCTGCGTTCTCTGGTGGGATCAGATGGAAAACATCATGCTTTTCAATGTCAGTCTGGCTACGGAGAAAAGGCCCTCAAGTCTCTTGGAGGACGTCCCGCGTTGGGGTGCGTCGTGAAGCATCTCCTGGAGAAACCGGACGATGAAGTTCCGAACTTCATCGACTTGATGCAGGGTCGACCCCTGGTCCGGAATAGTGCTCGCCCGGGCTTTCTTGGGATCAGTTGTAAACCGTTTCGCCCGGATATTTCTGATATCTGGGAACGGGAACTCGAAACTGGAATGAAGGGTGAGCTGAAACGACTGGGGAATGATCATAAGACAGAACTCAGTCTCATTCATGATCTGCCAGTGGACCGCTTGAATGATCGTTTGGCATTGCTGAAGAGTGTCGATCGGTTCAAACGTGACTTGGATACATCCGGATCGATGGACGCCATGGATCAGTTTCATCAGCAAGCTTATAAGGTGCTGACATCGGGTGCGTTCGCGCGGGCAATGGATATTGGTGCTGAGGATTCACGGGTGGTTGAACACTACACACCCAAGTCTGCTGCTAGCGGAACTCAGTCTTATACGAGTGAAGGTCCAGACTCGCTGTTGAAATTCATGCTGGCAAGACGCTTGATCGAGGCAGGGGTGCGGGTTGTCAGTGTCTCACTGAGTGACTTTGATACACACTCAGACAATAACAATCGAATGCGTCATCTCGGGCCACTGTTTGATCACGGGTTTCATGCGTTGGTAACCGACCTTGAGTCACGAGGCATGTTGGATGATACCATCGTGTTGGCTTGGGGAGAGTTCGGACGAACGCCCAAGGTGAATGCGAAAGGCGGCCGTGATCACTGGCCAAGCGTTTCGATGGGGCTCATCGCAGGCGGGGGCATGCCAGGCGGTTTGGTTCTTGGAGCAACTGACCGCGAGGCAGGAAAAGTAACCCAGCGACCGATTGCCTTTTGCGATGTGATTGCGACCTTGTATCGAAAACTTGGGATCAATCCGCAATCCATCATTCATGACCAAACAGGTCGCCCGCATGTGCTGATGTCCGAGGGGATCTCTGTTCCAGAACTGGTTTAGAGAAGCCCGGGATTCAGCGAGTTGCTGATGGCCAGAACTGTGTTTGGCAGCTGTCTTTTAAATCACAGTGCTGGTCATAGTAAGTGACCAGAAGGTGAGTGAACGAAAGCCAACTGCGTTCCCGAATCAGGATGTCGGCGTCTTGCGTTTCTTGCGTTTGCCGCCTTGTTTGGTCTTGTTCTTCTTTTTGTTTGGAAATCCTGACTCTGTGCTGCGATTGTGTCGAGGCTTTCCCGCTCGAGGTTTGCGGTGTCGCTTGTCTCCAGAGTCGGAACCCTCTTCTGATCGTTCCCCATCACGAGCGATGTGCATCTGCTTTCCAGCAACCCGAGTCTTTTTCAGGGTTTGGTAGACACCGCGTGGCATTCCTTCTGGGAGGTCGACGGTACTATGGAAGTCATGAATCTGGATGGGGCCAATGAAGTCACCGTCGATGCCAGCTTCGTTGGCGACTGCACCAACGATGTTGCCTGGACGTACGCCGTCTCGTTTCCCGACTTCGATTCGGTATCGTTCCATGCCAGCTTCGGGGGGGCCAACTTGACGAGGTTTGCGTTTCATCTCTTTGCGTCGACGTCCGCCAGACTCGCCGCGGTCACCCGACCCGTCGCGATGTTCACGATCAGATCGGTTCTTTTTTCGATCCTCGCGAGATGATCGTTGGGGCCGGTCCTTGGCAAGAAACGGTCTGCCCTGCTGATTGATGTGTGCCAGTGCTGCGGCGATCAATTCCATTGGCTTACCCGATTCTTCGGCATAAAGATTGATCAGGTCTTTGAACATCGTGAGATCCTGACTTGCTGCAGTGTCAGTGATCGTCTGCATGAATCTTTTGATTCGTAGTTGATTGATGTCATCCGTCGTTGGTAACTGCACAATGTCGATTTTCTGCTTTGTTACTCGTTCGATGGTCCGTAGTCTACCTCGCTGTGCATTGCTCAGGAAAATGATCGCCTCACCTCTTCTTCCCGCTCTGCCGGTGCGTCCCACACGGTGGATATACGATTCTGTGTCGTGTGGCAGGTCAAAGTTGAAAACGTGGCTGACACGACTGACATCGAGTCCCCTCGCCGCTACGTCAGTTGCAACCAGCACGTTGAGCCGTCCAGATTTGAACTGTTCGATGGTTCGCTCGCGGGCATTTTGAGGCATGTCGCCGTTCAAGGCCGTTGCTGATAAGCCTGCACGCTGCAAATGCTCTGAAACTTGCAGTGTTGCCGCTTTGGTCTTTGTGAAAACAATGATCCCATCCGTCTCTTCGGCTTCAAGAATCCGGCACAAGGCGTGAACCTTGTCACGCGGCGCGACAAATAGGGCCCGCTGGTGAATCGAATCAGCCGTCATCGTTTTCTTCTTGACGGTTATCTTGGCCGGATTGTTCAAGTAGTCTTGGGCAATCGCTCGGATTTGCTCGGGAAGAGTCGCAGAAAAGAGTGCGATTTGACGTTCTTGAGGCGTTTGCTTCAGAACAAACTGAACGTCTTCAAGGAAGCCCATGTTCAGCATCTCGTCGGCCTCGTCCAACACAAGGCACTGAAGCTGGCTGATGTCCAGTGTCCCACGCTTAATGTGGTCGATCACTCGTCCGGGGGTGCCAACGACCACCTGCACACCTCGACGAAGTTGACGCAGTTGCGGATCATACGATTGACCACCGTAGATCGTCGCAATGTTCAGGTTATCCAAGAACATTCCATACTTGTTGAATGAGTCTGAAACTTGGATGGCGAGCTCGCGGGTGGGCGCCAAAACCAAGACCTGAGGTTTGCGTTGCTTGGGGTTCAGTCGGCTCAAAATCGGCAGAGCGAAGGCAGCTGTTTTTCCCGTGCCTGTCTGTGACTGAGCTAGGACATCCCGTTCTTCAAGCATGTAAGGAATGATCTGAGCTTGGACTGGCGTCGGAATTGTATATCCGGAAACCTCAATCGCACGTTGAACGCTGTCGTGTAATGGCATGGCTCGAAAACCGCTAGCGGCTTCTTCCTGTACAGCGACTTCTTCCTGTACAGCGACTTCTTCCTGTACAGCGA
>CAXGRW010000212.1:0-8185 GCA_964012125.1 uncultured Rhodopirellula sp. | reverse complement strand
TGACCCAATGTGGTTGGCGGGAGCATAGTGAGGAGGTAAACAAGTGGCGGAACTGCAAAGAACAAAATGAAATTTTGCCGCACCAAGTTCCACGCAGTATCAGTTCCACGCAGTATCTTTGAGGCTCGTGATGGTGCGGGACCTGCAGCGGTCAGAAATTGCAGGCAAAGGCTACACTTGTGTTTCCATCATGCCAGCGTCACTCGATGAGCTAAACCACTTTTGCAAAAAAAAAGCCACGGCATGGTGCAGGCACCACGCCATGGCTTTTGTTCAGTGCATTTGTTTTAGATCAAAGGTGTCTTTCCAGGGATCGCAAACTCAGGTTCTGGACGTGCCCCATCGATATCGAAGTCTTTGGGAAAGAGATCCAGTTTGGATTCGTTGGTGGCGAAATCCCAAGTCACATTCTTGCCGGTATAAGCAGCCATGCGGCCAAGCGCGGCGGTCATGGAACTATCGGCGGTGTTCTTAAGTTCAACAATCGGCTTGCCATTCCGAATCGAATCAATCAGGTCTTTGTGTTCCTGCTTGTAGGCTGCGCCAATATCCCCCTTCATGGACCAGATTTCTTTTCCATCACTGTCCACGATTGAAGCACCACTGTTACCACCTCGGATCGTGCAGCGACCGCCTGAACAATAAATGGTGTTGGAATTGTCACCCTGAGTGCCGGGGATTTGCCGGCACATGAACGATACAAGTCGGTTTCCGGGATAGATGTAGTCGACTTCTACGTTATCCCACATCTCGCTGCCTTCGGGGCGTGTGAATCGTCCCCCCGATCCGTATGCTGACTCAGGTGGCCCACCCATGATCCAATTCATGGTGTCGATGTTGTGCACTGCCTGCTCGGCGATTTGGTCACCTGACAACCAAATGTTGTGCATCCAATTGAAGACTTGGTACTGCGTGTCGGACATTTCCGGACGGCGATTGCGGAACCAGATTCCACTTGAGCAATAACGCATGGTCGCAGCGATGATGTCACCAATGACTCCGTCGTGGAGTTGTTTGATGGCTTCAACGTAATTGGTTTGCCGACGATACTGAGTGCCAGTCACAATTGCCGTTCCATTCTTTTCCGCTTGTTCGTGAGCAGACAAGCAGATTTTGTATCCGGCCGGGTCAACGCAAGTGGGTTTCTCTGCGAACACATGCTTGCCCGCGTCGACTGCTTCGGCTACGTATTGTGGACGGAATCCGGGAGGCGTTGCAAACAAGACGACATCGATGTCGGGATCATCAAGAATGCGGCGATAGGCATCGATGCCACTGTGCATTTTGTGTTCAGCAACGTCGACTTTTCCCTCATGCCGTTTCGCTGTACCTTTGCGAACACTTTCCAGCTTTTGCTCTTCCACATCTGCAATTGCAGATAGCGTTACGTTCTCGTTGATCGTCAATGAGTCATTGATCGCCCCTGAACCACGACCACCGGCACCGACCAAGCCGATACGCACTGGTTCCTCAGAAGCATTCTGAGGCTCGGCACCACGTACGGGACGAACAGTCGTCAAGCCTGCAACGACACCTGCGGACGCGACGGTCCCGGCTTTAAGAAAACTGCGACGAGCTGAGTCGGCCGAGTTTTTCATGGGCGTCTTGGATGCGGGCGTTTGTGGTTGGGGGTCAACGGGGTTGGACATGGGCAGGTCTCGGGCAATGCTGGTTGACGTGAGGGGGTTGAATGAGGGTAAGGCGGGGAAGAACATGAACTCTCCGCTCATTACAAATGATTGGAGTCAGACACGGTTGGTGTGACCGCCTCTCGGTGATTCAGCGTCTATCACGCCCCCCCACATGATAATGAGTACTGCCACCATACGCAGCCTGAACTGGTGTTTTTTTGTGATTCCTGGGTCGTATTTCGGCGACGGTGATTTGGGCCAGAGCTTTGGTTTCAGCCATGGCCTGCAGTAAATGTGTGGCAGTTCTTTAATTTTGATGGTTTGTCGCTTTTTACCCGAGTTTTTGGGGGCCGCCCGAGATGCCACCTGAGCGAACGCACAAGCATCTGGGTAGGATGTTTACGGATGGAAGTACAAACAAAACGTTTTGTTCGGAGGTTGTTTTGATGGGTCGTTTCAATGTTTGCTGCTGTGGCGCTGTTTACCGCCGTGGTGTTGGTCGCGTTCCCGCCTCCGATGCGTTCTACGGACAGAAACGCGTGCTGTTTGCGATGAAAAGACAAGCAGTTATTTTTTTGTGGGTGATCTTGCTTCTTGGTGCAACGAATGCTGGCGGCCAAGAAGTGGGAGTCAATGCATCACCGGGTTCGGCTACCGCCGAGGGAAAGGACCAGCCACCCAACTTCATTGTCGTGTTCTGCGATAATTTGGGATATGGCGACATCGAGCCGTTTGGATCAACCGTTCACAAAACGCCTGCTTTGAATCGGATGGCGGCACAGGGAAGAAAATTCACACACTTTTGCGTTACGGCAGGAGTTTGCACACCGTCGCGAAGCAGTTTGCTTACCGGTTGCTACTCACAGCGTGTAGGAATGCACACCAATCCGCGTGATGGGCAGGTCTTGCGCCCCGTCTCGCCTTTTGGCTTGAATCCTGCGGAGGTAACGATTGCCGAGGTGCTGAAAGAGGCGGGTTACCGCACTGGCATGATTGGGAAATGGCATTTGGGTGACCAACATGAGTTTCTACCAACGAGTCAGGGATTTGACTGGTTTTACGGAATCCCGTACAGCGATGACATGACCGATGAGGTCGGCAGACGCGTTGGGGACCGATTCGAAGGTGGTGCATGGCCACCACTTCCGTTGCTGGAGAATACGACCGTCATTGAAGCGCCAGTTGACCGAAATCAACTGACGAAGGATTACACTTTGCGTGCGATGGACTTCATCGAGGAAAATCGTGAGCGACCTTTCTTCTTGTACATGCCGCAGGCAATGCCTGGCAGCACTGCTGCCCCCTTCGCCAGCGAGAAATTTCGAGGTCGAAGCAAAAATGGACCGTGGGGTGACTCCATCGAAGAGCTTGATTGGTCCATCGGGAAAATCATGGACAAGCTGGTGACGCTCGGGATTGATGATCGAACCTTAGTGATCTGGACCTCGGATAATGGGGCACCCATGACACGCACGCAAGGCAGCGTCAAAAGAGGAACCAATAGCCCTTTGCACGGGCGGGGATATACCACCAGCGAGGGTGCATTTCGGGTTCCAACCATCATGTGGTGGCCGACGCACATTTCGCCCGGCACCGTCTGTCAGGAACTGGCGACCACGATGGATCTCTTACCCACGTTTGCAAAGTTAAGTGGGGTAGAGCCTTCACCGAAGCGAAACGTTGACGGGCATGATATCTCCGCTCTGTTGGTTGGCGATCAGCATGTACCCAGTCCTTACGAAGCCTTCTATTATTACGAACGTGACCAACTTCAGGCCGTCCGTAGTGGACCCTGGAAATTGTTTTTGCCGCTGAAAGAATTTACCAAGCATCCCCATTTCAAACGTGGGGCAGAAGAAGGCAACAACGGGACGGTGCCATTACTATTTAACGTAGTTACCGATATCGACTGCAGTGACAACGTTGCCGCATCTCATCCGAAAGTGGTGGCAAGGCTATCGCAGATAGCGGACTCCGCACGCAATGATTTGGGAGATCGGGGCCGTCAAGGAACTGGGCAGCGGCAGCCCGGGAAAATAGAGCACGCAAAGCCGTTGAGAATGAACCGCAAGAACTGATGCAATCGTGGCCGAGATGTTGACTCGTGAGTTAGACACAACCGCTTGCGAGGCAAGCCAACCCTTCATGTAACATCGCGTATTGGTGCGCCGGGTTGCACTTTTCAACAGGCCTCAATCGATCAAGTTGGCAGGCTTGGGCTTTGCCGGAGGAGGCGTTCCGGGCGGACGTGGCGGTGGTTTGGGTCGTGGAGGTCCGAGTTCGATTCCACCGGGGACATGCGACGTCAGTTTCCAATTTGCATTTTGAGGATCCCAACCCGCGAGAATCTTGTTCTGCGAGAAAAATCGACGTGCCATCACATAGGCATCAAAACTGTCTGGTAGCACATAGAAGCGGGCGTAGTACTTGCTGAAGTCGACCGTGCTGAACCAACGCCTCAAACGCGATCGGGGATTGATAAGCTCTTTTCCAAACCCACCCTTGTTTTCGCGTGGTATCAGTCGGAAACGGGGCCAGCGGTCACCTTGCACATAGAATTCAACGTCGAAAAAATCATCTTGCTGTTTAAGCTTTTCGTAATGCTGTTTGAATTTTGCAGGATCAATGCCTAGGGCAGGGTCCCGTTTCAGGTTGAAGCGGGTAACAATCGACTTTGCTTTGAGCTCAGCGTCTTTTCTGAAGGCGTCTATGTTGACAGGGTAAAGTCGATTCCCGCTGCAGATGATCATGAGCTGTTTGATACCCGGCGGTGCAGGGCGTGGGTTGGGGATGCTGATTTGAATGTCAGCAGGAGCTTTGGTTCGCGGCGTTTTATCGAGTTGGGCGGCGAGTTCCGCTTTTTTCTCCAATGAGGTGCTGATCAGGGTTTCAAGTTCTTTTCTTTTAGCTGCAGTGTCAGCAATCAGTTTGCTGTTCTTTGCCGCCATCTCTTCGTCTTTGGTGATCTTGAGAGCGAACTCGTTCTTTTCCTTTGCCCGCTGCTCAAGCAGTGCCTTTTTTCGTGCCAGCAGGTCCTTGTTTAACTGTAATTCCTGGCGAAGCTTTTCCTCATCAATGTCGATTGGGTTCACAAGGATCTTTTCGAGGTCTCGCAACTCAGTGCGTTGGACATCTAGTTCTTGGTTGAGCTGCTCGACAGCTTTTTCGTCAATTTGGTTTTCCGTGGTAATCCGTGTAACCACTTCAGCAACGCTCATCTGCGTCACGATTAACACAAGCACGAGGATACCGACGACGTTGGTCATCGTATCAAGCAGTGAATCGAGTCCACCGTCATCTTCGTGTGCGCCGCGAGTGGGTTTCATGGGGATGGTGCTAACGGTACTCGGGTGTTATTTCTTTTTGTTGGTAAATGCAGAGAGGTCAATTCGGCCTTGACCCACAACCGGCAGTTTACCATTACGAATGCTGCGTTTGTCGCACAAACCTTTCAGTGTGCGGAATGTCCCAAGGCCATCGCTTCGAACAAGGAAGACGATGGAATCGTTTTTGCCGTTCGCTGCCAGTTCCATCAAATTAATGAATTCCTGTGCTTTGGCAGCGTTGGCTGTTCTGATTCGTTTCGGTGGGGTTTGAGTATGCATCACAAAAGAGTCAGCGGCACACTCCACAAAGTGTGGCTTGAAGTTCAAGCCTGACCCCTGCGGAAGGACAGTAACGTTTGCTTCGCTTTTGTCTTTGCGATCCTTGAGGTCCTGCTCAAGTTGTGCGATCTGTTCCTCAAGTTGTGCGTGCTGGGCCTGCATGTCGGTGGCAGTTTCCCTCGCTTTGGGATCTACTTTTGGAATCACAATCTGGATTTTCTTTTGCTCTGCTAATTCCTTCTCGATGGCGTCCAGTTCAGCCAACATTTCAGCAATTTCAGCTTTGTTGGTTGCATTTTGCTTCTGCTGTTCTCGCAGTCTTAACGAGTCAGATATCTCCAGTTTGATTTGTTCGATTCGGGACTTTGTGCGATCAAGGGCCTTTTGGTCCTGTTCGAAGTTTTCGATCTGTGCCACGTCCGGAGTATCGGTTTGCGCCAGTGCGAGTGTGGCAATCATCATGGTCAGCACCCCGATCACACAGGCGATGATGCTGAGAAATGGGAACAGAGAGATGTCGTCGTCGTTGGTGCGTGGTCTTCGTGGCACGATTAACGCCTCCCCCTTCCATTGGTCCGACGCTTTGATCCACCAAACCAGCCAGTTCTGGTCGGTTCCTGCTGGACTTGTTGGATGACGACTTGTTGCTCACCCAGTTGGGTCAGGACGTGGCTAAGGCTGCTCAGTCCGGACTCGACACCGCTGAGGTGGTTCTCAAGACTTTCGCCTGTCTTGGAGTAAGTTGCACTGACTTGCGATTGCATGTTTTCTGTTTGGCTTGCCAGGTCGGTGAGTGAGTTCTGGATTTTATCAGCCGCGTTTGCCATTTGATCCAGTTGAGCCTGCAGTCGACCTTGTTGGTCCAGTTGTTGTTTGTGGAGCGTGGCTACGTGTTCTTTTTGTTGCTGCTCGATCCGATCGTTGACGTTATCCCATCCCTTGGATACCTGCTGGGTCAAGCGTCCGCCAATGGCATCGAGTTTGTCCAGCCACCTTTCCATTTCGGCGTGTTGAGTACCAAGGGCCTGTTCGACAGCCTCACGGAAAATTGCGGTGTCTTCGCCGCCTGCACCACTGCGTACCGCGCCTCCATCACGGCCATCGTTGAGTCGTCGCAGTAGATTCTCGTTGCAATATTCATCAACGCTGGTGATCAAATCCTCTTCGTTTTTCTGCAACGCAGAAGCCGGGATTTTCACTAGCATACTCATGATCAAGGCCAGCAGTGTCGTGTCAAACGCGGTTCCCAAACCTCCGAATACGTCTTGAAGTGCCGATTTCATCGCTTCCATGCTACCCCCGCCGCTAAGGCTATTTGCCAGACTAGCGACTGCGGTGCTAACACCCATTACGGTTCCAATGAATCCCAGAATCGGAAGCGACCAGATGAACACCTTCAGAATGGTGTAACTTCCTGCCACATTATTTGCATCGATTGCGGATTGCGACTCCATCATTGTGACGGTTTCCGCCGCACTCTTTCGGACACGAAAATGCTCGATGCCGCGGACGACCCGATTGATCAGGAAACTGTCGCTGCTCGCACCGGGCAGTTCGTTGATGTGTGTGATGAACTCATCCAATGAATCAACTGTGATTTCATTCGAGATTTCAGCGGGCAGCACATCTAACAGCATCGTTTCTTTTTGCTGCTTCAGTCGCAACCACTTCAAAATCAAAATGGACAACGCCCAAAACATGAGGAAGGTGGTCGGGAAGGGAACGGGCCCACGTTCCCAAAAAAGTGCCCCAAAGTTGTTGTCACGGATCGGATACGTGATCCCGTACCAGACGACGGTCATGCCGCCCCCCATCAGGCCACTCAGCACCAGGCTCACATCACTGCTGGCGGAATCACTGTTGGAACTAAACCAGCTTTTTTGCCGACGTTTGCGAGTGACAGGCTGTTGGGGGCTTGCTTTCGGCGAACTGATGGGGCCCGATTGGGGAGAAGTTTTGTCCGCTTTCTTGCTGGGCTGGCCAGGCTTTTTTGACTTGGATGCCCCTTCATTGACCTGAATGTTGGGAAAACCCGCTGATGTTTCTTCGGGCTGGGAGTTTGGAATACGGACGGTCGCGCGACAATAAGGACAAGCGCGGCTCTTGCCGGCCAGATTCTCGGGTACCTTTAACGACTTGTCACAACCTGGGCAGGAGACTTTGAAGTATGACATGATGAAAAAGAGGGTGCCCTGGATGAAGTGAATAGACCAACGGATCAGGTTGCCGAGTTGTGCGTCGTCGCATTTGCACGAACGAAGTTTCAGGTGTGCTACTGGTGTCCACGTTTGGCGTGAATAAGGTTCACTCTGAATTGAGATTAGGAAAGACACACTACCGACATACTAACACGTGGGGGGACGTACTGACCGACGGATGCGGTTCGGGATTAGTGAGCGAGAGAAAGTGAGCGATAGGGGGATGGGTCGCGCCGATGTTGTCGGTAATTTTGCGGCAGATGGACCGTGCAACTCGGTATAATCCGCAGGAACGAAAGTGAGCACTTCAGGGATGTTTCGCCAATGTTCTCCCTCGTATTGAAAGATGGGGCGTGAGCAAAGTGGTTTCCGTACCAAACGCAATGACTGCTGAGGGGGGGACGGGGCGAACTGTGCTTGTCACGGTAGTCTTGGGGGAGTGCCGTGGTCGAGTCGTTGAGCCTTGCTTGAACTTTTGCGTCGGGGTTGGTGTTTTTGTTTCCGATGGGTTGCGCAGTGAGTTGGGGCCAACCCAAAGATGGTGGTAAAATGGCGAAGTGATGACTGGGAAAATGAGAATGACAAGGAACCGACCGGGCAACGAGTGCGGCCTGACAACGAGACGGTTGTGCCGTTGGCCGTTCGAGCAGCTTGAGGTTCCATTCTCTGAGGCATCAAAGTTCACGAGAATGCTTGGAATGCTTGGAATGCTTGGAATGCTTGGAATGCTTGGAATGCTTGGAATGCTTGG
>CAXGRW010000211.1:0-8205 GCA_964012125.1 uncultured Rhodopirellula sp. | reverse complement strand
TGGACAACCAATTGACGCTGCCCAGCCAACGTGGCGATAACGGGACTCGAGAACGATCCGCTGCTCATCATCCCTTTGGTATCCTCAAGCGAGGACCAAAGGACTTTGCCGTCAGCCATTGAAACTTTGACAAGGGCACCGCCCGACTGAACATAAGCAACATCACCGTCGATAAGCGGCGAACAAACGGCCCCGAACGCTGGCAGCGGTGAACCCGTTTTGGACGGGAAATCGAGTCGCCAGTTCTCATTGCCGGTCTTGGTATCCAAGCATACAAGAACGTCCCTCATGCCAAGAATCAACAGCTTGTCACCCGAAACGGCCGGTGTCGAACGGATCCAGTCCCCGTTGGACGCGGCAAAGAATGGCACGGCCATTGCACCCGGCCATTCCTTCTCCCAAACCAACTCGCCAGTCTTGATATTGTAGGCGGTGACCTTCTCAGTCTTCTTGCCGATCGTCTCCGTTGTGAACACGATCCCGTCCTGCGTGATCGGTCCGCTGTAGCTTGGAGCATGCGGCTTTTCCCATATCAGCTCCATACGACCATTAAGAGCGTCGGGCCATTCGCTCTCACTCAGTTGGCTGTCACGATTGGGTCCCCGCCATTGGTTCCAATCTGCTGCGTTGGCAGCCGCGGGCAGGAGCGTGGAAAGTGCCAAAAGAGCACAGGGAAAAGAAGTGAAACGCATGGGTAGCCCTTTGGAAGGAGTCTAATGAAGTGATACTATCAGTATAGGGAGGGGGAAACCCGTCGCCCCAAAAGAGTGGTTTTGCCGGCACCTTGGAACGCCTGGGCAGTTGGAAACGTCGACTCCAACTCACCCCGGTGCTTACGAAACCAAGAGGCAACAAGTTGCAGAGTATGGGGATGATGCCCATGCCCCCTTGCCAGCCGCTGCGACGTCACAGCCGACCAATGCGCAATTCGCTCCCGCAACGAGTCGTATTCGTGCTGATTTCGGGGAGCGGCCACCACATCTGCGATCTCGCCGCAGTGAATCAAGTACCAGGCCCCACACCCGTCATAGCCGGGTACGGCGTAGATGAACGTATATCGACGCCGGGCCCGAGCCAGCATCACAAGCTTACGATCAATGTATTCCAACGATTTGATCGTCTCGTGTGCCCTGCCAGCCAGTTCATATTGACGATTGGCGACTGCGGCTTGCATCTGATCTCGCATTGCAAGCAATGGCTCATTATTGAACCCGTCCAGAAAGCTCTCGGCCGCACTCACAAAAACGTCGTACTCGCCGCGTGTGCAAGCGGCAGCACAGGGACCGGCACATGTTCCCACCTCCAGCCGTAAACAACCGGGTCGATGCTCGAGATCGAACAATTGCAATTGCTCGGCGAAGTGAAACACTTGCTTTTCACTGCAATCGCGGAGGCGAAACACCTTGTTGAGCGAGTCCACGGCGCGTCGCATTCTGGCCGCACCATAAAAAGGGCCTTCCACCCCGATGCAGTCAGGCGGCGGAACTGCTGCCAAAAAGAAGTATGCGGGATTCCTGCCAAGGCACAGATAAACGGGTCGCTGCCGCTGGGGAACACCCTGGACATTCCAACGGGGTGCATACTTACGGATCAAATGTTGCTCGCGAACGAGCGCGGCAAACTCACTGGGCTGCGTTTCCCACTGGATGGCACGAGCGTTCTCGATGATCCGCCCGCCCTTTTCCCGAGCATTTGAGGCCGCAAAATAGCTCAGCAGTCGGGATCGAAGCGACTTACTCTTGCCGACATAGATCAAGCATCCTTTACGATCCAACATTCCGTAGACGCCGGGCACCCTCGGGCAAGATTCCATCACCCGAGCTTTCAATTTTGCAGCACTCGTTCCCCCCACCACCTCGAGAGGGCGTGGTTTGTGCGGATTGAACGGATCGGCCCCAAAGCCAATCTCCGGTTCCCCCCGCAAAATCTCATCCATGTGTCCCGTCCCTGAAACGTTTTTCCCGCGTGTCCAACGCTGACTGTCCAGTCCCATCTCGCTGCCGCAATCTCTACATTCAGCTTGAAAGCTGAAACAAGTTCCCTACCTTCGCTTCAGTTTATCCCAGATCGCGTGATCCTTCGCGCTCAACGCTGCGTGTTCTGTGTGCGTGCCCAAGTTGGCTGGGCGTCTACAAAATCCGAACTGCTTCAAGTGAGTAATGCCAACCGTCGGTAAGCCAACGCATTGATCTGTCTGCCAACTGATCTGGATGACAGCTCAATTTAAATGACACCTAGTCAATCTAACAACTGATCAATCTTCGCTGCCAAAATAAAATCATTCTCACTGAGGCCGCCGATCGCATGCGTCGTCAAATCAATTTTTAACTGCCGGTATCCGGTAATGTGCAGATCCGGGTGATGTCCATCCGACTCGGCGAGCTCTGCGATCTGATTCACAACCCCCATCACTTCCACAAAGTTTTTGCAGACGACTTTGCGAGAGATCCACTTGGCATCGTCAGACAGCTTCCACTGAGGTGTTGTGCTGAGATAGCTCGCAGCCTGTTCGGGCGCGATCACTGGCACGCCTCCCTCACACGGCAAGCACTTTTTTTGTCTCAACGATTCGGTGGTTGGTTCAGTCACGCAGTCTATTCCAAATGAGAATGGGCAAGTTAATCATCAACGTTGGAGGAAACAACGTTGGGTGAAACGCAGGGTTCATTGACCAATCTGGTCAGCCAAGTCATCGGCATCGTAAATCGCTATCAACGCTTCGATGATCCCGACTCCGGCAACGCTGACGGCTCGCCCTTGTTCATCGCTATAGAGGTAGTCGCTGGTCAGGCTCTGAATATTTCCATCAAAGATCAATCCGACCAATTCTCCCTCACGATTAACAACGGGAGAGCCACTATTTCCCCCGATGATATCGGCAGTACAGACGAAGTTCAGCTGGGTCTTCAGATTCACCTTTGACTCGGCATCAAGCCATGATTTGGGCAAGTCAAAGTCTTGTTGGCCCGCATGATCGAGTGCGTGTTGGTAGGCACCAGCAAAATCGGTCGTTGCGGGAATTTCCTTGCCATCTTCGATGTAACCTTTGACTTCACCGAACGCCAAACGAAGCGTAAAGGTCGCATCAGGATAACCACCGGTTCCCTCGATCGCGGTCACCGCTTCGCTGACTCGAGCGTATGCTTGCCGCTCGCTTTCCGCGATTCGTTCATTCTCACTTCTGAGTCTGCGATATTCTTCTTCCACCGAGCGGGCCAACACGATCATTGGATCGGCACTATCCGAGACGGCTTCACTACCGCCGTCCACCAATTTCTTTCGTTCAGCGACCGTACCCAGCTTGGTTCCATTCACCAATTCAGCAGCGCGTTCCCGTGGACTCTTACCGGCGAGCACCTGCACAACCAACGGGTTATCGGCACCCTGAGTTTCAATGAAACGCGACAATTCGTCTGCTAATTTCACTTGTTCCAGATCGTCATAGACAGGAGCCGTACTGAGCAGTGACTGCAGCAATGAGTCGCGTGCCGCATCGGTGTATCCACGCAACCGCTCTTCATTGGGCTTCTGATCCTCCGCCGCCAACAAGACAAGTTGCAAAGCGTACCCAAACAGGCTGCTGCGAAAGCTGACAGAGTTACCCAGCATTTCCGCTTTTTCCTGTTGAATCGCAGCAATTTCTTGCCAAGCCTCTGCTAGACCACTTACTTTGGGATCGTTTGCAACAGCGGCCAACAGAGCATCCTCGCGTCCCTGTTTGTTTTGCATGGTCAGTGGGTTTTGCAAACCTGCCAACATGCCGGTGTACGCCTTTCGTGAATTCTGAATCCCGAACAATTCATCACGTGCGCGTCGGGATGCCTCCTGCCCCTCCAAGCTAAATTGCTGCATCAACACTTCCTTGCGTCGCAGAAAGTCAAGCAGATATGGGATGCGAGAGTCACGCAAATACTTGAGCGCAGCCACTGTGAAAATTCGTTGAGTGCGTCCGGGGTTACCGCTTACAAAAACCAGTTCACCTGATTTCAATGGATCAGAACTCCACTTCAAAAAGTTCTTCAACTGCGCCGGCTTTCCATCTTCATAAACCCGCATGATGGTCGCATCGAGGTTGTAACGCGGATACTCAAAGTTATCTGCATCACCACCGAAGAACGCAGCCTCCGTCTCCGGTGCCCAGACCAGACGCACATCCGTGTACTTCTTGTACCGGTACAGATGATATTTTGCCCCGCCGAACAGAGTGACAACATCACTCCGGTAACCGGTCGCTTCAAGTGATTCTTTTTCGATGTTGGCGATCACAGCCCGGCGTTGCTTGGCTGATTCAGCTGGTGCTGCATCCGCGTCCACAGCCTGCTCAACACGTGAGGTCACATCCTCAATTGAAACCAGTTGATTAAGTTCCAAATCCGGCGCTTTCAGTTCCTGATCCATCGATTTGGCCAAGTAGCCATCGTCAATCAGATTGCGTTCCGGCGTACTCAGTTTGTGCAATGTGTCGCTGGCAACATGATGATTGGTTAATACCAAACCATTGCTGGATATGAACGAGCCCGAACCGCCACTGTTGAAACGGACTGAGCTAAGCCTTAAATGATTTGCCCAAGCCTCGGTCGCCTCGAATCCATAACGATCCTGCAAGACCTTCCCTGGCAAATCATTGAACAAGTACATGCCCTCATCACCCTTCAATTGGGGCGCTGAGCACAGAAAAGCAAATTGCAACATCAGAAGAGAAACCAGTTGGAATTTCATTTGTTTTGAAACCAAATCGGGGAATCGAAACCAAGGAGGTTTGATAGCAAACGTTTTGAGAAGCATCAGCGCATCTCGCAGAAGCTAGTTTTAACGTTGAAACAGGGTTTTCACAGTGCCTTCCCCCCGTGAATTGAGAAAACAATTTCTTAAACAATGGGTCGAGGAAATCGCTTCAATGTCTGATTTGCAGGCATTTAAAAGCTCGCAGGAGGGTCAAAACGGTCTGGCAGTGCGGGAATCGAGCCGCTTAAACTTGAAGACCAATCAGCCCAGCCTCCGCGCGAAGGATCGCAACGATGTCGAACGATGCTGCCCCCAGAATTCTCATCTGCCGAATGAGTTCGGTCGGGGACACCGTTCTGACCATGCCCATCGCGTGCGCTCTGCGGGAGCACTTCCCCGAGGCTCATCTGGTCTGGTTGGTCGAGAAGACCGCAGCGGCACTGATTCGTGAACACCGCGCGCTGGACGATGTGATCCAACTAGAGGTGGGCTGGTCCGAGTCATTGAGCAGGCTCCGCACGACCGCGCGGATGATCCGCAGCCACAATTTTGACGTCATGATTGATTGTGAAGGCACCACTCGATCTGGATACCTTGGTTGGCTTGCCGCCATTCGTCAACGGATTGGGTTCTCCCGTCCACACAGCAACTTTTTGAATCGCTGCTTCAGTACTGAACAGGTAAATTCGGTTTTCGACCACCTGACTGATCGCTCGCTAGAGCTGTTGATCCCGATGGGAATTCACTCACCCAAAGTTCGTTGGCATCTTCCGATTCCGGCCACCGCGCGAACGTGGGCCACCTCGTGGACACGGAACAGCCCGACCCCCAAACTGGCAGTCCTCGACCCTGGCAGCGGGCTCATTTCGAAGCACTGGGATGCAGCAAATTTCGCAAAACTTGCATGTCATCTGCGTTCGGCATACCAGTACCGCAGCATCATCTGTTGGAGTACGGAAGCAGAGCGGGAGTTCGCCAACCGGATTGTTGAACAATCCCGCTGCTCTGCGAGTCTAGCGCCGCACACGGACCTGCAACATTTAGCCGCCTTGCTGGAACAGTCACACCTGTTCGTCAGTGGAGACATTGAGCCATTGCATGTTTCTGTTGCGTTGGGAACGCCAACCATCAATCTTCATGCGGCCACAACTGATCGAAATTGCGATACCTATCGCCAGTTGACTTTGCAGTCAGGCGGCGACGAGGAAAGCTCACATCACGCCAGCGGCCCAGGACACAGGTCTGGGAGAAAACGTAAAAGCCCGACCTCGCATGCCATCACCTTTGAGCGTGTGTGCGATGCAGTGGCCGAAATCGATTCCAAACAGCGTCTACTGCGTGCAAGTTAAAACTACTGCGTGCAAGTTAAAACCACCAGCCAGATTTGGTATCAACTTCCGTCACGAAACGCGTCTGCGTCAGCATCACTTGGCATTCTCCAATCACCCCGTGGTGAAAGGCTGACTGATCCAACTTTCGGCCCGTCTGGAACACAGTTGCGTTTGAACTGATTCGCAAAGAAACGACTGATGAACTTCTCGAACGTGGCCAGAATCACTTCTGCAGAATAGCCGCGACTAAAACTTGCATGCTCGGCCAAGAAAAGAATCTTCTGCTGAGTGAATCCATTACGTACGAAGTGGAACAGAAAAAAGTCGTGCAATTCATAATCCCCAATTTCAGCCTCAGTGCTCTGCTGAATTGAGCCGTCCGCTGCTGGCGGAAGCAACTCTGGCGATATCGGTGTGTCGGCAACACGGTGAAGAAGCTCCTTCAGTTGTCCACCGAAGTAATTCTCCGCGGCATAACGCACCAGGAACCGAACCAGTGTTTTTGGAATCGACGTGTTCACGTTGTACATGGAAATATGGTCTGCATTGTAGGTACACCACCCCAATGCTTGTTCACTCATATCACCTGTCCCAAGCACAAATCCACGGTTCATCAGCAACATGGTGCGGACACGTGCCTGAACATTTTCAAAAGTGAGGTCTGGAGTCCCCGCAGGAACATCAATCAACTTTTGCTGCAAGCTTTCCGCGGTTGTCTCGTCGTTGATTTTAATCCCGAGCGGTTCGTGCCCGAGGGAACGAAAGGCGTCCAAACACAACTCTCGAATCTCAATGCACTCACCTGTGATCCCAGTCGCAGCAATCAGCTGATCCGCACTTTGTCGCGTATGCTCGGTTGTCCCAAAGCCTGGCATCGTGACCCCGTGAATGTCAGCTCGTGGCCGCCCCGCAACATCACAAGCCCGGATCGCCACCAGCAGAGCCAAAGTGCTGTCGAGGCCGCCAGAAATCCCGATTGCAAGTTTGGTCCCAACGGGCAGACGTGACAGCCGTTTTACGAGACCGGCGATCTGGATAGAAAAGATCTCGCTACAGCGATCTTCCAGTTCTTGCTCTCCTGATGGCACAAACGGCTGCCCGTCGACAGATCGTTTCAGCTCAGAACGCAGTTTGGGTCGAGCATTATTTTCCGGATTGCAATCAACCCATCGGAATTCGTGCTGTCGTGTCCTCGCATCATCAAAAGAACCAATCACGTGCCGGTCATGTTTCAAACGCTGCAAGTCAACATCGCAAGTCACGCTCATCGACGGCACCACTACAGGATCAAGCCCATCGCCAATCCGCCGCGACTCACCCAGCATCGACCCATTTTCTGCGATCATGCAGTGCCCACCAAACACGAGGTCCGAGGTCGACTCCCCAGCCCCGGCGGATGCGTAGGCATACGCTGCCAAACATCTGCCAGATTGACTTCGAACAAGATCCCGCCGCCAAGCCGCCTTGCCGATTGTCTCGTTACTCGCCGACAAATTGACCAAGACATTTGCCCCTGCAAGCGCGGCGTGACTACTGGGAGGTATCGGCATCCAGAGGTCTTCACAAATTTCAATGCCGATGGTTGCTTCACCTCGTGAAAACAACAGGTCGGTACCAAAAGGAACCTGCTGACCAAGTACCTCGATCACTTTTGGATCAACCGCTGATGCAGCCCGAAAATGTCGTTGCTCATAAAATTCACGATAGTTCGGCAAAAAGCTTTTGGGCACAATGCCGTGAATCCGCCCCTCTGCTACCAAGACCGCGCAATTCATCAAAGCACTCTGGACCGACAAGGGCAGGCCCATCACCACCATGGCCCCGTGCCCTGCAGTGTGCTCGACGACGTCCCGCAGCCCCTCCAAACACCCACTTAATAAATCTTCGGTGGCAAACAAATCGCCGCAGGTGTATCCCGATACCCCAAGTTCAGGAAGCACAATCAAGTCAGCATCCACGTCATCGATCATTCGTATCGAAGCATCCGCATTCGCCGACGGATTGGCGACGGACATTGCGGGCGCCGCAGCGGTGATTCGGAAGATGCCGTGGTCGTACAATGGAACGTAGGTCGAGAGGAGTATTAAACGGGTTGATGATCAAAACACAAGGATAGATCCGCGCTGCCCATCGTGCTTTGCCGATCCCA
>CAXGRW010000210.1:0-8213 GCA_964012125.1 uncultured Rhodopirellula sp. | reverse complement strand
TGGTGCCTGTCGAATATTCCCCCCCAATCTTCAATGCCGCTACCGAATTTCATGCGATTTAACTGCTCTCGCCTGCTCGTTTGTTTGGTTCTCTCCTGCGTCACAAACTCAGTTTTCAGCGACGAACCTCTTTTACGGCCAAATGACCGTGTTGCGATTTTAGGTGGCACCTTCGTGGAAAGGATGCAGGCCTCGGGAGACTTTGAGGCAGAACTTCAAGGTCGCCAGCCCGACTGGAACCTTAGTTTCCGCAACATTGGCTGGTCTGGCGATGATGTTCACGGAATCGGGCGGAAGCGGTTTGACAGCGCTGAGGATGGTTTTAAACGCATCCTGCGAGATGTAGAAACATCCGACGCCAACGTTGTCTTGATGGTCTACGGTTTCGCGGAAGCGTCCGATGGCAAACCCGCCGTCGAGCGATTCGGCCCCGGGCTGGCAAGGCTGGCGGACGAATTATTGAAGCAAAACAAGCGGCTGATCCTGCTAACACCGGTTGCGATGCCGGGCTACAAAGTCACTGGATACGACCAATGGTTGAGTGAATGTCGTTCCATCATCGAGCGGGTGGGGAAAGAGCGTGATATTCCCGTGGTTTCTGTTCAATGGGTTCCCTCCAATGATCAAGTCACCCACGACCGGCTGCTGCCCAATTCTCAAGGCTACGCTGGCTACGCAAACGCTGTCGCGGGTGCTTTGGTGGGTGACGCCGACTCGGGAACGCCGTCGGAACCTGAAAAAGTGGCATTAAAACAGCTGATCAGCAAGAAAAACCAGCTTTTTTTCCACCGCTATCGTCCTCAAAACGAAACCTACCTGTATCTGTTTCGAAAGCACGAACAGGGCAACAATGCCGTAGAAATCCCCCAATTTGACCCTCTCATCAAAAAAGCGGACGAGGCGATCTGGCAGGCATCTGGATCCTGAGAGGTTTTTCGGGCTCCAGATCAGATGTGCAAAATTGCGAACGCTGGCTGCCAGCAATCAGGAGCCAGCATTCTTCTGCCTTGGTCATTGCCAGTTCCCCCTGTCGAGCTTACGCTTTTCCGTTTGCGCCGCGACAGATCGTGCGGCTTCGAGAATTGAAAACCTGGAGTTTTGTGGTGTCTGGTACCTGTGTGATTGGTCTTCAGTGGGGCGATGAGGCAAAAGGAAAGCTCGTCGACTTACTTGCGCCGCAGTTTGATCTCGTCGTTCGTTACCAAGGGGGTGCCAACGCTGGTCACACCGTGGTGGCAGGCGACGAAACTTACAAGCTGCACCATATCCCCAGCGGCATTCTGCATCCCCAGGTGAGAAACCTGATCACCCCGGGTGTCGTGATCAATCCGTCCACCATGCTGGATGAGATCGAAGGTTTGGCCAAACGCGGAGTGATTTGCCGTGACAATCTTCGAATCAGTGAACGCGCTCACTTGGTGATGCCGTGGCACATGGCGGAAGACAAATTCATCAACGCTACCGCCGTACGCGGCGAATCCATTGGTACGACCAACCGCGGCATCGGACCTTGCTACCGCGACAAGGTTGGCCGAACACATGCCATCCGCATGGCCGACCTGGTCCAAGCGACCCGCGACGACCGGATTGCGACTGTCGCTGAGCAAAAGGTTGCCATACTCGAGAAGATGGGCGCCCCCCAGGAAGATCTCGATGCCATCGCACCCGGCAAAGTGGTCGCAATGGCTGCTTCATGGGCTGAGCAACTTGACGGCATGATTGGAGACACGACTGATTACTTGCTGGATGCATGCGAGTCCGACAAACGAATTCTATTCGAGGGAGCTCAAGGAGCTCTTCTTGATATTGATCACGGTACATTCCCATTCGTCACCAGCAGCAACAGCAGCGGCGTTGGCGTTTGTGCAGGTGCTGGAGTTCCGCCTCGCTGGATTCATCAAGTACTTGGTGTTTGCAAAGCCTACAGCACTCGAGTTGGTGGTGGTCCCTTTCCAACCGAACTCGACGATGAGATTGGCGAACGAATTCGCAAGCTGGGCAATGAATTCGGAACGACAACCGGCAGACCGCGTCGATGTGGGTGGTTTGATGCCGTTGCCGTCCGTTACACATCACGACTCAGCGGTGTTACCCGCCTGGCTTTGATGATGATGGACGTACTCAGCCATCTGGATGAATTGAAAGTTTGCGTGGCTTACGAACTGGATGGCAAACGAATCGAGACAGTCCCCAGCCATGCCGAAGAGTTGCGCCGTTGTAAACCTATCTACGAGACGATCCCCGGCTGGAAAGAGCCCGTGGACGATGTTCGTCGAGAAGACGAATTTCCTGCTGGCGCATTAGCTTATGTAAAGCGGATTGAAGAATTGGTCGGGATTCCTGTGGGTGTCCTTTCTGTCGGCCCAGACCGAGCTCAAACCATCTTCACTGAAGCTGCAACCGAATTAGCACTCCAGCCCATTGGTTGAAAGATGACCGACCAGGGCCCCGATGCTTGCGAAACAGATCAGTTAGCAGATGTCCCTGTGGATGATCGCCCTCGGCACATCGCGATCATCATGGATGGCAACGGTCGCTGGGCCCAAAACAAGGGATTACCACGGATCGAGGGCCATCGCCACGGCGTGAACACGGTTCGCATGATTAGCGAAACGGCCACCGAGCTGAAAATCGCGGCGATCACGCTTTACTGCCTATCCAGTGAAAACTGGAAACGGCCTCAGGCAGAGCTCGATTTTCTGATGCACTTGCTCGAGCAGTATCTGATCGAAGAACGCCGAACGATCATGGATCAGGGTCTGCGGTTAAAAGTAATCGGACGCCGAGACAGACTGCCAGAAAATGTTCTGACAGAAATGGATCGGACCCTGCAAATGTCAGCCAACAACCCGGGGACCGAACTGGTACTCGCCATTGATTACGGTGGGCGAGATGAAATCACAAAAGTCACTCGAGAGATTGCGAGCGAGGTTGCTGCAGGAACACTTGATCTCGATGCCGTCGATGAAAACACCATCAGCAGCAGGCTCTACACCGCCGACCTTCCCGAGGTGGACCTGTTGATTCGCTCTGGCGGAGACATGCGGGTCAGCAACTTTCTGCTTTGGCAAATCAGTTACTCTGAGATCTGGATCACCGAAAAGTGCTGGCCTGAATTCACCCGTCAGGATTTCCTGAATGCGATTCGTGAATTCAATTCGCGGCAGCGACGATTCGGAGGCCTTAACGTTAATGAGTGATCAAACTTTGATCGAATTGCTACTCAACGACACCTTCACGCATGTGAAAGATCACTCGGGCACTGCGTGCGACGCTAGCTTCGAATGTGGATCTGCAAAGCCCTGCATGATGGGCAAGCAAGTGCAGAGCACAACGCTCGATTCCATAACCTTGAAGTTCAAAACAGAAAGGCACGTGTAACTTGTTAATCGATCGTTTGAAAACATCGGCCGTGCTCATTTCCATAACAGCGATCCTGCTGTACTTGGATGCCACAATGTCGCCAGCGGGCGCCGAGGGAATTTGGCTGCTACCGTTACTGCTATTCTTCTCTTTAGGCACTGCATGGGATATCTCGGGCCTCCTGTCTAACAGTGGTCGCCCGATCCACCGCAGGGCAACGCTTTTAGCCACCGCGATCATCACACTTTCAGCTTGCTTGCCGATGATGTGGGCGTTGTTCGGATCGGAGTATCCACCCAACTGTCCGGTTGGAAAACTTGGCTGGATTGTCATTGCCGCCGTGGCATCCGTGTTCCTCCTGCTTCTTGCTGAGATGATGGATTACGGCAAAGGCCCAGCGGGGGCGATCGAGCGGACCTGTGGCGGGGTGTTTGTGGCGGTTTACGTCGGGCTACCCATGGCATTACTCGTCTCCCTCCGCTCGTTGGGAGATGGCAACTGGGGTTTGGCCGCGATCCTGACCATGATCGCAGTGACCAAATCGACCGATGCAGGGGCCTATTTCAGCGGTAAAACCTTTGGCAAACACAAACTTATCCCCCGACTCAGTCCGGGCAAGACTCGTGAGGGGGCTGTGGGCGGAATCTTAATCGCCACGATCGTTGCATTCGTCTGCTTGAAGTGGCTTTTTCCGGCGATCGCGGGAGAGGCGTCGGGGCCAGTCGAGGCAGCCACCATCCCCGGCTTGGACCAGCCTTTGTGGGGAGCGTTGTGCCTCGGCCCCGTACTGGCGATCACTGGAATGATCGGTGATTTGGCGGAATCCCTCGTCAAAAGAGACTCCAATGCGAAGGATAGTGGCAATCTACTACCGGGACTTGGGGGCGTTTGGGACGTCACAGATTCACTGATCGCAGCGGTTATGCCTGCATTTCTTTGTTTCGTCGCCGGTGTTGCCGCGTAATTAAAACGGGGATTTGGCTGAATCTTGACACCTGATCCTATGATTTAATCGGAAATGTATAGAATACAGTTTGTTGACCCATCGATCCTTGCAGGCAGCTGAATGACCGAAGCCACGCTTTCGATCACCAATCCTGACGAGATTTTGACCCTGTTCGGGCCTCGCGACCAGCACCTGAGAAAGTTGCGTAGGTTGTTTGATGTTCGCATCACCCAACGGGATGGCAGAATCCGCATCTCCGGAGAAGGAGAGGAAGACGTCCAACGGGCAACCCGGACGCTTGAGAAGCTGCGCCATCTCTCTCGGCAAAAGGGCGAACTGAGCCCCGGGGATATCGATGTAGCTGCTTCCGAGGAGGGAGCACTCGTTGTCGGCACCGGCAAAGGTCTTAGCCAGCCCACTGACGAAATCGACATTCAACATGCTGGCCGCCGGATCAAACCGCGCACACCCGGTCAGGACGAATACGTCAAAGCGATCCGGTCTCACGACCTGACCTTTGCAACAGGCCCGGCAGGATGCGGCAAGACGTACCTCGCCGTGGCAACCGCAGTTGAAGCATTGAAATCAGGCAGCATACGGAAAATCGTACTAGTCCGCCCCGCAGTTGAGGCAGGTGAGAGCCTCGGATTTTTACCAGGCGATCTCAGGGCAAAACTAAATCCTTACCTTCGCCCCTTGATGGATGCGTTGGGTGAGATGGTCGACTACGACCAAGCCAGGAATCTGATGGAACAGGACGTGATTGAGGTCATCCCACTGGCTTACATGCGAGGACGAACTCTCAGCGACGCGTTTATCATTCTGGACGAAGCACAAAACACGACCGTCGCTCAGATGAAAATGTTCCTGACCCGCATGGGTGAACGGAGCAAGATGGTGGTCAGCGGTGATGCCACACAGCAAGACCTACCGCGTGGAGTAACCAGTGGACTGCGTGACGCCATCCGACGACTGGGCAAGATCGACGCGATCGGTATTGTCAAACTGCAGGCCAGTGACATCGTGCGTCACCGTCTGGTTCAAAAGATCGTCGAGGCCTACGAGGACCTCGAACAACGACAGCAAAACTCCGCACACGGGGACCAAACCGAACGACGATAATCTCGGCCTGCTGGGCAGCAACTTAAGGCAGCGACTTAAAACGCTCGCAGACAGGACAAGAGTGGTGACATTCACACCGAGATGACCGATTGTTTGATTCAAAACCATGAGCGGTGCAAACAAGACACGAACGCGTCAGGAACGCATTAACTCACTCGGCATTCAAAAGCCGCGTTTCGCTCAGTGGTGGCAGAACGGCAACAAAACCGACTTTTCCATTCGTGTTGCGATGGCATTCATTTCGGCCATTGTTCTGCTGGTCATTTGCGAGGCATGGCAACCACCATTCGCGTTTAGGAAAGATCAAGTTCCAGCCCGTGAACTGATCACCCGAGTCGACATGCAGGTGCCGAATGAAGCCAAAACGAATGCGGCACGCGATCAGGTAAGCAAGAGTTTCGTTACCTATTACCAGAACAACACTCAACCGATCGACAATTTGATTGCGTCTTTGAAAGACGATCTCTTTCTCGTCCTTGCCGTGCCCTCCTTTGATGAACTCAAAGGTGAGGAGCAGACTGCGTTTTCGAACTTTTTCATCGGTGATGAAACCGATACAGAAGACACTCCTGCAAAACGATTCGGGATCATGAAATCTGTCTTTGCAGATGATCCCGAGCTGAAAACGCTCGAGGAGGCAGTCAACAGTGCGACCCAAGAGAACCGTCGCTACGGGCTGATTGAAACTTTGTCCCACCGCGATGACCAAGGCAGCAAAGAACGGATTCGGGTATCCCCAAGTGGCAATCCCGACCGCGTTGAATTTGTTGAGATGGACCAATGCCGCACCGCAGTTGCTGCGAACGGAATTGCCACACGACTGAAAGAACAATTTCGACAGAAGTACCCATCCGAAGACAACCAGCAAGTCGCGGCAATGATCAGCGACTGGATCCGCCAGCGTTTGGCAGATCACGAAACTTTGACGTACACGACCACACGAAATGAAATCGACCGGGCTGCGGCTCGCGACTCCGTTGAAGTATCGATGGATGTTTTGTCGAGCGGCACGTCCGTGTTGGCAGCCGCGGGCACGCCACTCACGGAATCAGAACTGGCACTACTCCGCAACGAGTGGGAAATCATGTCGGACAACATGTACTTGAGTGACATGGTGGTCCGTTTCTTTTCCTATGCCGGCATGCTGACCGCTCTTTATCTGCTATGCGGCAGCTACATATTTTTCGTCGATGACAGAGAGCTGCTCCAAGACCGTTGGAAGCTTGGCAAATTACTGGCGTTGATGGTCGGTGCAATTGTGCTGGGATACATTGCAGCACGCGATGAGTGGCGGGGCGAATTAATTCCGCTAGTGCTAGCTTCGATTATCGCAGCGGTTGTCTACGGACGAGAACTGGCATTGTTACTCATGGCGGCAGCCAGCCTAAGCCTCTCACTATTCCTGGGAGATGGACTACCAGAACTGGTCATGCTGGCAGCAGCCTGCACAAGTTGCACGCTCTTGCTGGGACGAATCAGAAGTCGCACTCATTTGCTTTACGTAGGTGCCAGCTCGGCTGTCATCACCATGCTCACCGTTGTTGGGGTGGGAATCGTTGCCAGTCAAACTCTCACCTTGCCGGGCCCCGATGAAGTTTCTGATCTCGTCTTCAAAGGCGCAGAATTTGAAACGGTCCTAGAGAGTTTGTTCAAAAATGCAGGCTGGGCTGGTTTTTGCATTCTGGTCTCGTCGACGGCGATGACCGGACTACTGCCTCTTGTTGAAAAAACCTTCGGAGTACAGACGGACCTCAGCCTGCTCGAATTGGGTGACGCCAGCCATCCGCTGCTTCGCAGACTTGCGCAAAGAGCTCCAGGCACCTACAACCATTCGATCAACGTCGCTTCCATCGCTGAAGCTGCCGCTGATGAAATCGGGGCCAACGGACTGTTAGTTCGCGTCGGTGCCTACTTTCATGATATCGGGAAGATGTTTAAACCCGAGTACTTCATCGAAAACCAAATGTCGGGCGAAAACCAACACGACTCACTGCAGCCTGCGATGAGCACGCTTGTCATCATTGCGCACGTCAAGGACGGAGCTGACTTGGCGAGAAACCACCATCTGCCCCAGCCCATCATTGACTTTATCCTGCAGCATCATGGCACCACGTTAGTGGAATACTTTTACCGAGAGGCTGCGAAACGCAGCGAAGAAGATCCCAACGCTGAGACCGTCAGCGATAAAGATTTTCGATACCCGGGGCCCAAGCCAAAAACACTCGAGGCAGCAGTGATGATGCTCGCCGATGCGGTGGAAAGTGCGAGCCGCACACTTGTGGACCCGACTCCTTCAAGAATTCAGGGATTGGTCGATTCAATCGCCCAGAAGAAAATGAGCGATGGCCAGTTCGATGAGTGCGGCCTCACGTTTCAACAACTCCACAAAATCCGCAGCAGCCTCGTAAAATCTCTCACTGCCATCTATCACGCACGTGTCAAATACCCCGGACAACAATCGGCTTAATGCCGACCAACCGACATTGCTGAATATCGAAATCATCGTGGACGAAGACGTGAATTACGTCGCCAACGAACAAAGACTGCGTGATGCATGCATGGCCGCAACCTCGCTGCGTGACTTTCATCAGGGAGAGATCGGGATTCGAGTGACCACCGATGCATCGATTCACCAAATCAACCGAGACCACCTCGGACATGATTATCCCACCGATGTGATCAGCTTTCCCTACGCAGCCAATCGACCTCATATCGAGGGGGAATTGGTAGTCAGCGTGGACACCGCTGCTGAACGGGCCAACGAATTAGGCTGGTCGGTTGA
>CAXGRW010000209.1:0-8214 GCA_964012125.1 uncultured Rhodopirellula sp. | reverse complement strand
ACTTGCCGCTGAACAGGATGAGTACAACGTGGTGGCCAGCAACTTGCTAACTCTGCGGGAACGTATCAAGGGGTTCAGTGTACTTGAGGCTGATGGCATTGAGGTTCGAATGGACTCGGTGGAAGCATCGATTTACGGATCAGCCGTTCTGGATTTGCTCACGGAAGCCAAAAGAATTCTTTGCGAAAAATATGATGTGAAGCCACGTGAGCCGATCGTTGTTGAGATTTTTCCAGAACAGAAAGATTTCGCAATACGGACGTTCGGTCTGCCGGGTGGAGCGGGGTTTCTGGGCGTCTGTTTTGGAAGAGTCATCACGGCCAACAGTCCCGCATCGCAGGGCGAGCGGCCTTCGAATTGGCAGAGTGTGCTATGGCATGAATTCTGCCATGTTGTGACGCTGGAAAAAACCAAGAATCGGATGCCACGCTGGCTTAGTGAAGGTATTTCTGTTTACGAAGAGAGGCAAAGGAGCGGCGCATGGGGCGAGTCCATGTCTCCCGTCTACCGGGAAATGTTGCTTGATGATTCACTGACACCAGTCACACAGTTGAGCGGTGCTTTTCTGAATCCACCGACACCGATCCATCTTCAGTTCGCGTACTATGAGTCTTCGCTTGTCATTGAGTTCCTGATCCAGAAACATGGCTTGGATGCGATCAAGGGGATCCTGAATGATCTCGGAAACGGGCTGATCATTAATGATGCGATGGCCCGCAATATCGGATCGCTTCAGAAACTGGATGCTGAGTTTTTGCAGTTTGCTCGCAAGCATGCTTCTGAATTCGGGGCAAAGGCAGATTGGTCGCGGGAGGGCCTGCCTGAGGAACCACGCTTGAGTGATTGGGAATCCTGGCTCGGAGAGCATCCGGATAGTTATTGGGGGCTACGAGCGACTGCTGAGGCGTATTTCGTTGCCGAACAATTTGAGAAGGCCAAGCTCGCGCTGGAAAGGCTGAGGGATTTGGAAACCTTGACAGGAGAGCGTGGAGGACCGCTTGAGCTTTTGGCACAGGTGTATCGAAAGCTCGGAGATACCGAGGCCGAGCGAATTGTGTTGGCAGAGACGGTTGCGAATTCGAGTGATGCTTTGCCCTCGTTGCGACGACTGATCGAGCTGTCGGAGAAAAATGAAGAGTGGGATTCCGTCCAGAAATACGCCGCAAACTTGATCGCCATTAATCCGATGTTACCCGAAGGACAAACGGCATTAGCCGACGCGGCTGAACAGCAGGATGGGTTTCCCGCGGCACTAGGGGCGTTGCGTGCTTTGGCTCGAATGGATCCAGTCGATCCGGCTGCGATCGACTTTCGGATGGCTCGCGCCCTGAAAAATATGGGCTCACTCGAAGAATCGAAACACCATGTTTTGCGGGCGCTGCTGGAAGCTCCACGATATAGAGAAGCTCACGCGTTACTGCTCGAACTGTCGGGGCTGGATGCACCGTCGGAAAATGATTCGGACGCGGACCAGACGATTAAGGCAAAGGAAAGCGGGGCAAACGGTGTACCCGCCGAGAACGCCGAGCCAAACGGAAGCGACAACTCGGGTGTTGAATCAACGGGGGCCAGTGTGCCCGAAGAAGTTGAAACTTTGGATGATGAAAGTGAACCGCAACGCGACGCACGGCTGGGTTCTGGAAAGCGTTCCAAAGAATCCGATTCGTACGAAGGGAATCAGGAATGAAAGCGATGCCCTCGATGAAAAAGCAACGCTGGTGGTGGAGTGGGTTCGGCATCGCTGTCGTACTGATGACCTCAATTGCTGTTGCGCAACGAGGAGGGCGATGGTGGCAGAATGGTGGAATCGAAACGGGACGAAATGGCGTGCCGGACTGGGGACTCGATCAGAATTTCAAACGAGATGTCTTTACCTTTGTCAGGATCAAGTATGAGTCCATAGGTGGACGCGGTCGTGGTGGGGGCGATTGGCGTACGGACTATCGAGATAGTGATCTCAATTTCTCTCTGCGATTGCAACAACTGACAACGCTCAAGGTGGATCCGGAGCCGATTGTGCTTGAACTCACTGATGACAGGCTCTTTGATTACCCGTTCATCTATATCATTGAGCCGGGGGCACTCTATTTCAGTGAGGCCGAAGTAAAGGCTTTGCGGCGATATTGCATGAATGGTGGCTTTCTGATGGTCGATGATTTCTGGGGTGAAGCTCAGTATGACAATCTGCGGCAGCAATTAGCACGAGTTTTTCCCGAACGCACTCCGTTTGAAGTGCCGTTGTCGCACGAGATTTTCCAGTGCGTTTATCCGCTCAAAGAAAAGCCCCAGGTGCCCGCAATCAATGCTGCCTATCGAATGCAGAATGGACAGGTCGGCACTTGGGAGAACGCTCGGGATGGTAGTGACACACGGACGCCGCACTATCGGGCGATCACTGACGACAAGGATCGGATCATGGTATTCATTTGCCATAACACCGACCTAGGGGATGGGTGGGAACGTGAGGGGGAAGACCCTTGGTATTTTGAAGAGTTCTCGGTCAAAAAAGCATATCCCATGGGTATCAACATTGTGACCTATGCGATGACGCATTGATCTAACACTGAGTGCGGAACTGTTTTGTCTCATCCGTCAAGTGTTTTACAGAAGCAAACGCTCGCAGGGCCATCGGACGCTTGATTGTACGGTGGAATCGCCTCGTATGCGTTCGCTTGATAGAGCTCGATGGCGGTGTGTTGCTGATTGCCTGTTTCCAGGACGATGCGTTTGAAGCCCCGTAGGCCAGCCTCTTTTTCCATTTCCGTCAGCATCGCCTTAGCCGCGCCACGACCTCGGAAGTTAGGACGCACGTACATTCGCTTCAGCTCACCTGTTTCACCATCCAGCGGTCGCAAGCCTAGGCACCCAATTGGCTCATTGTTATCGATGCAAACCAGGAAAATTCCTTGCGACGCCTCAAATGAATGAACGTCCAGTTCGTGGATGTAGTGCGGTGGGTAGTCCTGACGCAATTCCCTCTCCAGTTCATCAACCAGCACTAGTGCCAGCTCGGAAGTGATGGGAACTATTTTGACTTCCAGATTCATGACAAGTTCAGTGGAAGTGCAATTTCGTAGGCTGGAATATTCGTAGCGATGACGGCACTTCAATCACGCTTTTTTGAGCTTTTCCAATGGAACGTAAAAACGCAGGTAGCGATGGCCATCGCTGAAGCGTTCGCCTTTCGCATTCTCTACCAAAATGGTTGCACGACGGGTAATCCGATTGACACGTCCAGTAAGAACTTGGCGGTCATGTCGGAACCTGACTTCGTCCCCGACGCGGATGTTGAATTTGGTAAGGGCACGCTCTCGTTGCGTGATCAGATCGTGACGATAGTCAGTGTGGCCGAAATAACGCTGTGCAATCGATTGAAAGCGTGCTTCACTGCAGTTGCCATCATTCCAGATGAGCATCTCGATGAGATGTACGAACTCGTGCTCGGCAACTCGTTGCATTGCTTCGAGTCGATCTTTGCAGACACGACCGGTGACTTCAGCCGGGCGACCCTCATCCTCGAAGGTTTGGAACAAGAGAGTCGATGAGAGTACCAGCTCAAATTGTCGGGGTGCCTCATGGTCGCCGCTGGGGTAATGGGTGACCATTTTCCCAGCAATCCGAGTCATGCGTGAAGAAAGCCCAAACGACAATCCTTCCGCTTCTGCCACTGGTAATATCTTTCCGTTAAAGAAAAGATCATCGTACATGCGGATCATTCTTACTAAATCGTCGCGGCCGACACTCGTAAAGTTGGGTTGGTCGATTGAACGACTTAGGGAGAGCGTGTTCTGATGAATCTCGCGCTGCCAGCGTGCGATTTGATCCGCTGGGAAGGTGCGAAGCGCAACCTCACCAGCAAGTTTGCTCAGCACTTTTCGATCTCGAGGAGCGATTTTTCCACGCGGCGCCTGCGAACGCTTCACTTTCAAATGAGACGATCGCGACTTGGACGATTGTGATGGGCGAGTTGCTCGGGGCATCGACGTTTGGCTTCACTAGGAAACTGACTCTCTTTCTCTACATCAGTAATCATAGCGAAAACCCCGTTTTGATTGGACAGCAATTCTGGTGGTGAGATGGTAGCAACGACTGGTACCACAAACCTTGAATTCCTAGGGCTGGCTGGGGATAATGAACTCCCGATTTTTACACCCGCGTATTGCGACGACGCTGACCTTATCACCTGCCTTGTGGTGGTGAAGGGTGTGTGCAAGCAGTTCAGATTCAGTGGTTAGATTGGAATCGCCATCACACAGAAGCAAGGTGTCTCACTTGCGAAGTCCCGACCGTTTGCCTGCTGCGTGCTACTTTTGTCGGTCTAGATGCTGTACCTGTAGAGCCATTTCCTTTTTGCCGAGATTCAATTGTGTCCGTTTGTCAGGATCAGCGAGGTTGCGTTGTCGCTGGTGGCGTGCGGCAAAACGCGTGATGTGCGCAGTGTGTGGGTGGACTCAAAAGAGGCTTGCAGTCAGATCAATCGAAATGCAAAACCGCCTTGATGCACCCATCATCGCGAGTTGAGAATATTCGATAAGCTTCAACCGCGTCGGTGACGGGAAAGTGGTGTGTGATGGACCATGATAGGTCCATTTCACTGATGTTGGGGGTACTCGTAAGCAAGTTCATATAGTGCCTTGCTGGGCAGCGACCTGCGCGATAGGTCAGGTTCTTGTCATATGCATCGGCAGGAGAAAAAGAAAAGTTCGGTGTGCAGTGGCAACCGATGACGGATAGTGTGCCTCCAGGTCTGACAAGTTCATAAGCAAGACGCTGCGCTTCCGGCAGGCCGACTAGTTCCATCACGCCATCAAGACCTCGTTGGTTGGTAAGCATCTTTGCCTGTCTGAGGGCGTCCCCGGCATTTGCGTACGTCATTGCGCCAAGAGATTCAGCCAATTTCAGTCTGGGGCGGCATGGATCGACAGCGATCACTTGTTGGGCACCTAATTGTTTGGCCGCAGCGATGGCTAATAAACCAACCGTACCGCAGCCAATCACACCGAACATACCAGTGGTTGAGACACCAGCCATGTCAGCAGCAAACCGACCAGTGCTGAGGTTGTCACCCAGTAGCAAGGCCGTCTCGTCGCTTACCCCATCCGGGATTTTCATCAAGGTTCCATCGGCATGGGGAACGCGTACCAGGGCTGACTGACCCCCGTGCAAGCCGTTTCCGTTTTGCCGCCAACCAAAAAGCTGACCATTGACGCAGCGGGATGTTAATCCTGTATCGCAGTAATAGCAGTGGCCACAGTTGGTCGTGAAAGGAGCACAGACTCGTGTGCCAACGGAGATTTGTTGAACATCGTCACCGGTGGCAATCACTTCACCAATGAACTCGTGACCCATGACCGTCCCAGGTTCCAAGCCCACTTCACGCCCAAAAAAAGGGTGTAAATCACTGCCGCAAAGACCGGCTAGCGACACTTTGACAATTGCGTCATTGGGTGATTCCAGGACCGGGTCCGCGAGTTCTCGAACTCGCACCTCACCAACACTTTCAAAGCAAACACCGATCACGCCATCACCTAAGTTTTCTCGAGATTGTCGTGTGCCAAGTGAAGCAAACACGGTTGCAGAGTGCGTGCCGCGGACACAAACGCATTGCTTGATCGCCAAACTCATTTTACACGCGTATCTATACAGTCACGCGTTTGCCCAGTATCTGTGCTATTGACGCACGAGGATACGAAAAGCCTCATTGAGTTGTTTGGTGATGGGTCCGGGTTTGCCCTCGCCGATTTCACGATCGTCAAGCTTGACCGCCGCAATCACCTCGGCCGCGCTTCCCGTGAGAAAGCATTCATCAGCCGTGTAGATGTCGTGACGGGTCAAGGCAGCTTCAATGGCTTCAATCCCCATTTCGTCTGCCAATTCCAGGACGGCGTTGCGAGTGATACCTTCAAGGATTCCTGCTTCGACGGGCGGCGTCAGCAATAGGCCATTTTTTACGATGAAAATATTGTCCCCCGTGCATTCGGCTACCTCACCTTTGTGATTCAACATGAGTGCTTCGACGCAACCAGCCTTCAATCCCTCCATCTTCGCCAATATATTGTTCAAATAGTTCAGTGATTTGACGCGTGGACTGAGTGCTGCAGGATGATTCCGGATCGTGGCGGCGGTGATCAATTCCAGTCCGTTTTGGTACAGGTCGTCTGGATACAACGTGATTTTGTCGGCGATGCAAATTATCTGGGGATTGTCACATTTATAGGGATCAAGTCCGAGTGCACCCGCGCCGCGAGTGACAATCAGGCGTATGTAACCTTCTTCCAGAGCGTTCTTCTGAACGCACTCGTTTACATCGGTAGTGAGGGCCTCGATAGTGGTTGGGATTTTCAATCCAATGGATAAGGCCGATTCCCAGAGTCGAATCAAATGCTGCTCGAGGCGAAAGACTTTGCCACCGTAGGCTCGCATGCCCTCGAATACACCATCGCCATAGAGCAGTCCGTGGTCATAGACGCTGATCTTTGCGTCATCCTTTGAAAAGTACTCACCGTTAATGTAGATATGTTGGCTCATGGCAATGAATGTAAAACGTTGTGTTGTTGGGTTGCGGTGAGTTAAAGCTGTCGGTGCGTAAGTATAATTCACATGGGGGCTGGATGAACGCGAGCTGCCATGGTGAGGTTGCGACACTTCATGCGTAAAGGAACGTTGGCGTATTGTCGCTCATCTTAGCGATCAATCAACATCTGCCGAGGTGACTGCATCGACAACCGCTGCATCAAAATAGTTGATTGACATGCCGGCATCGACCACAAGTGATTGTGCGGTGATACCGCTGCTTCGCTCGCTGAGCAAAAATGCAGCCGTATTGGCAACTTCGTCTGTTTTAACGGCTTTTCCGCGAGGGATCACCTTTTCTGCATACAGGTATGAATCGACGTAGCCGGGGATTCCGGCTGAGGCACTGGTCTTGAGTAGGCCGGCAGCGACCGCATTGAAGCGTACGTGACTGAATCGACTGAATGATTTTGTGAGGAATGCAAGTGAGGATTCCAAGGCCGCCTTGATCGGTGCCATGAACCCATAGCTTTCGCTTGCCATTCGTGTGGTGCTGATCCCAATCGTAACGACGGATGCATCGTTTGCGAAAAGATTTTTCAACGCATTGCAAACGTTGATCAACGAATACGCTGAAATGTCGATTGCCTGCAGGAATTGCTTGCGAGTTGTTTCGTGGAATGGACGAATTCCCTCTGGGTAATCTGCAAAGGCGATCGAGTGAACCAGACCATGCAGTTGCACGCCTTGTTCAGTGAGTTGTCGAGCAAGCTCCTCAATTTGTGTTTGCTGTTCCACATCGCAAATGATCATCTGTTTTCCCGCCAATAGCTTGCTCAGGCTGTCACGACGTGCTTCGCTACGCACGGTGTACACAACCTTGCCGCCAGATTTCTCAATCAGCTGTGCGATGCGATATGCAACGCTCTTCTTGTTGGCAACACCCATGACCAAGTAGGTTTTGTCGTGATAGCCCAGGAAGTCGAATGGGGGTGTGTCGGAAGGCGCGCTGTCGCTCACGTGGATTTCTCGGCGGTTGGAGGACCAGGGTTGGCGATGCTGCAAGCAAAGTCGAGTCGAGCCGCGAGTTTCCCGTCCAGCAACATTTTGCCAGTCAAGTAATAAGCGTTGCTGATCTGCTCGTTGAGCACCACTTGAATTTCGACGGTGTCCCCGGGGCGAACCATCCGCTTGAACTTCACTGCGTCCATTCGAGTTGCGACGGGAACGCGTCCATCAGTTGTGGTTGGATTTGTGTCAGCCTGTTTCGAACTTGACTGTGGCTCGATCTCGCGAGTCTCAGCCTCCTGCATCGTGTCGGCTGATAGCAGGATTGCACCAGCTTGCAAGCAGCATTCGCATTGTATCACTCCGGGAACGATCGGCTGCCCGGGGAAGTGTCCCTGCACAAAGAAGTCGTCTTCATGGAATGTCTTGCGACAGACGATTTTATCTTCTGTCCGGGATACGATCTCATCCACCAAAAGCATCGGCTTGCGATGCGGAATATACTGTTCGATTTCGTTGGTATTCATAACCTTATCAGACGATACGTGGCTGGGATACGTCAAGCGGGCGAGTTTGCCGCGTTTGGAAAGAGTGAGATTTGGGGTCTCCGATGTGGAATATAGGAAGGTTCCGAAATCGGGGTGCGGGGGATGGAGGTAGGGGGAATGGAGGTACGGGGAATGGAGGTACGGG
>CAXGRW010000208.1:0-8227 GCA_964012125.1 uncultured Rhodopirellula sp. | reverse complement strand
GTCAAAGCCAGTTCAACCTGACTGTCTGCACGGGTGGGGCCCAACACTCGCACACTGGGTAGCATGCGACGACGCGGGCCGACCACCATGACGGTTTGCTTCGCAGCATAAAATCCGTCCTGGTAAAGATCTTTCTCTGGCTCCAGCACACTGCCCCGGCCAAATAGAATCTCAACGTGTTCGTCGGTCAGATGACAATGTCGAGCTGAAATGCTGACTCGTAAATTTGGCTTGCCACCAACCCAGCCGGGTGGATCATTTGGAGATCCCGATGGTGTTGCACTCTGAGGGCTGCCGCCGTTAGCGCGAATGGCGTTGCGAACGAGTTGTTCAATTGTTGAGCGGTCAATGGTCGCGTGGTTCATCTTCGATTTTTCGATGCGTATGTGGGGGAATTGCTCGGATGTGCCTGCAGTGCTTTAATCGGATTGACTATTCCAGTCGGGCGCGGTCGGTAAAATCTGTGCAGCTTTACCTTCCCCAGAAGGTGCAGCTAACACTACTTCCGTACCAGCCAGTGCGAGGTGTTCTTTCCATTTGGAATCAAGGTTGGAATCTGTCACTACGGCGTGTACTTCATGTAATCCGCATAATCGGCTGAGGCTCACCTTGCCGAACTTGCTACTGTCCGCGACCACAATGGCGCGGTCCGCCGATGACAACATGGCTTTCTCGCTTTCAACCAACATCATGTTGCTGTTGAAGTAGCCGCGGTCGGTGATGCCCGCGACAGAAAGAAAAGCTTTACCCACATTGATGCTATGCAGCATCGAATCAGCCATCGGGCCAATCGCTACTGCCGTCCGACCGCGAACGCAGCCGCCAATCATCACCAGATCAATCGATTCACTGCTCGATAGTAAATGAGCCACGGGCAGACTGTTGGTCACAACCTGAAGCGGACGCCCGACCAGGTGACGAGCCAGTTCGTAGGTGGTGCTGCCACCATCCAACAGAATCGTGTCGTGATCTTCGACCAAGGCCGCCGCCATCTGCCCTATCGCTGCTTTGGCTGACCAATCGGTGTCGCGACGTGTTTCGAAAACTCGCAGCGTGTCCGATCCACCCGTCCAAAAAACACCACCATGCGTTCGGCGGGCTGTCCCTGAGCTCTCGAGGTAGTCAAGGTCACGTCGGATCGTCGATTCGCTGACTTGCAGCGTGTCCGCGAGCTCTCCCAGCGAAGCAAAGCCTCGAGATTGGATGAGGTCAAGCAACTTCGTTCGCCTCGTTTCGCTTGTTGCTCCAGCCAATCTAAATTACCTGATGTGGATAAAATGCTATCAATGATAGTTTTCTACCATTCTTGATAGAAATCAATCACTTCGGAGGCGATTTGGCGGTTTTCTTGCAAGAAAAACCGGTTTATGGCAGTTTTCGTGACTTTTGCACCCTCTGGCGGCTGCTTGTCGGCGGTTGGGCGGTTCAATTAGTTTCTCGGTTCTTCCTTTCATCCCTTCATCAAGCTCCGAATCCCTTCTCGCAGACCGAGCAGGATTTTCGATGGCCGAGAACAAACTGTCAGGCTTGGGATACGCCGGAATCTCAGGGGTAAAGCGGCAGTGCAGCCCTACCTTCGTCGGGCCTCTTCGGTTTGAGCGGGATGGTTTGAGCGTTTACCGGTTGTGGGGTGTAAAACCAAGAGGCCCTGTTCAAGAGCCTTGCCGAACTGGAGTAGACTGTCCGTCTCATGGTCAGGTGACTTCAAGAAGCGAGTGAAAAATGACAGATTTGACAGGCAAGCGAGCAATCGTTTCAGGGGCGTCCCGTGGTATCGGGCGCGGAGTTGCCATCGAATTAGCGAGGGCAGGAGCCGAGGTTGTTGTCAACTTTCGAAGTCACCCTGATGAAGCAGATCAGGTTGTCCAACAATGCCGCCAGCTTTCGGGGTGCGACGCCCACGCGATCCGAGCGGATTTTGGAGACCAGCAGGCTGTTGAGGGTTTAGTTGACGAGGCTGTCGAACGCATGGGCGGGGTTGATATTGTCGTCAGTAACGCCGTGTATAGCGATCGTCATTTGTTCTTGGATTCCGACCTTGATGAATTCAAGAAAACCATTGATGTGAGTATGTGGGGTGCGTTCTATTTTGTTCGTGCGGCAGGACAGAAAATGGTTGCGGCGGGTAGCGGCGGCGCGATGGTTGTGATCAGTAGTCCTCACGCACACATGGCGATTCCAGGCGCGATGGCGTACAACATGGCCAAGGCTGCCAATGACCAAATGGCACGGACTGCCGCGTGCGAGTTGGCCGGTGATCGAATCCGGGTCAATATCATACATCCGGGATGGACTGACACGCCCGGTGAACGCAAGTTCTTTTCGGAAGAGACACTTGCAGCTGAGGGTGCCAAGTTGCCATGGGGGCGGCTTGGAAAGCCGGAAGAAATCGGACGCGGTGCAGTATTTTTGTGCGACCCTGGCAATGAGTACGTAACGGGAAGCACGCTAACGATTGATGGTGGCATCCAATTGCCATGGCGAGAGATGTACCGCATCAACGAGGATCCGAACCAGTGATTCACGTTTGAGTGAACTGATTGGTGGCGAGCCATTTATCAGTGGACATTTTGCCAAGATGCGATCTACGTTGCTTTCGGCGTCAGGCACTTTGTTGATCCTCGGATGTCATGGTCCAAGTTAAGTGTCGTCAGCCAGAGCAGCAGTTTGTGTGAGTGATGTCACCTGAGTCTTTCTCAGACCAGGCCTGTCAGCGGGCCGTCACCGCAGTAGTCAGGATTGCCAAAAGTTTTCTCTGCATGACCCATTGCCTCGGTGATGCTTAGCAGTAGTCGATTGTGAGGTTGGTTACCAAAGTTCAGTGAGCGTCCGGTCTTGAATCCAAGGCCTCCGCCGACCATCACGAACGGGATGCTGTTGCGAGTGTGTGAGTTGCCTTTTCCAAGTTCATTGGTCCAGATGATGGTCGTGTGATCAAGCATGCTGCCATCACCGCCGGGTTCGGGCGTTTCTTTCAACCTCTTGGCCATGTAGGCGACCTGTTCGCTGTACCAGGTGTTGATTTTGATCAGTTGTTCGTAAGCGTCTTCGTTGCTGTCGGGTTCGTGTGAAATCGTGTGGTGCCCCTCATTAATGTCCAGCCAGCGCATTCGCGGATTGCCGACACTGTTAGTGATCTGCATGGTTGCAACGCGTGTGAAATCGGACATCAGGCTATTCACCATCAGGTCGGTCTGCATGCGGCTGATCAATGGCATGTTGTCATTTTGCTCCTGCACATTTGGTGGCAGTTTGGGGACGGCATGATCAGGGGACGCGGGTGTGTTGTCGGAAGTTCGTTGTTCTGTCGTTCTTTGGAGTTCAGACTTCAGTTCCAGTTCCACTGAACGAACGAGTTCCGCGTGCTGTTGGAGGATTTGCCGGTCTTCACTGCTGACCATTTTTTCAATTTTCTTGAAGTCTTCGCTGAGATCATCCAAGACACTCGAGAGCATGACACGGTTTTGGACATTGCCATAGAGTTTGTTAAACATCTGGTAAGGGTCGCTGATTGGCGAGACGGGTTGATTGGGGCCGGCGTATGACCAGCGGGTCCACGTGTCTGCCCGGTCTGGCACCATCACGCCGAATTCCAGCGAGCCGAATCGTGTGCGTGTCGTGGAGTCGGCTTGGAGCTTGTTCTTGAGGTGTTGGTCGATTGAAATTCCCATCGACCATCCTGCGGGCGTATCTGATCCGCCTTGGACATCGCCGGGGAAAAGTTCGACACCGGTAAGTAGGCATCCGATGCCTCGCATGTGCCCGTCACCATCGCCCTTGATTCGATTGTCAATGCCTCGCAGGGTCAGTAGTTGGTCTCTGTAAGGGGCCAGAGGTTCCAGGATTCTTTTGAGTTCAAATTTCTCACCTTCTTCATCGGGCCAGAAGTGTTTCGGGATCACGCCGTTCGGGCTGAAGACAAAGATCAGCCGTTTTTTCTTCTGTCCAGACGCTTCCCACCCCAAGCTGGGAAGTGCAAGCACGAGGTTGGCTGCTGCTCCGCTGATGCCAAGATTTCGAATGAAGTCACGTCGAGTGTTTCTGTGTCTCATTTTCTTGTTACCTGTTTGTCGATTTTCCGACCGGTGTGTTGAAAGCTTTGATCTGCTATCCAGTCTTGTTGTGCGAATGGACTACGGTTGAGTGGTTGCGGCAGTGGGTTGGCGACTCGCGGTCACCGCGATGGTGATCAGTAGTTCGCGGATGTTGTATCCGCTGTCTCGAAAGGAGTGAGTGATTTTGTCAGCAGTTCCGCTGCCGTAGGCTGAAATCGGTTGTTTCACGAAGTGCTCGAAAGCCGCTTCAACAAATGCGTGGTGGCAATCTTCGCTTTGGGCCAAGTAGTCAGCGAGTTCTCGTGCACCGTTGAACTCAACCCGTTTTCCGTTTCGGTCAGTGTAGCTACCCGCGGCATTGATTTGTTTTGCTTTTTCCTTGTGTCTGAATCTGCCTGTCGCGTCAAAATGCTCAAAGGCAAATCCGAGTGAGTTGATTTGTTCGTGGCAGGCTTGGCAGTTGATTTCACCGGTTTGTAATTGAACTCGTTCTCGCGTGGTCAAGTCAGGGTGCAACTCGGCACTCAGGGGCGTGAAGGAATCGTCAGGTGGGCGTAGTACACGGCCAAGTGTTCGTCGAGTCAGGAAAACACCGCGGTGAATCGGCGATGTGGTTCGGTGGTATGCGAGATTGCTCATGATCAACGGGTGGGATAGTACACCCGCATGAATTTCTCGATCTCGAATGCTTCGAGTCAGTACTGGTTCGATTTGAGCGACATCATGCTCGATGTCTTGGTCTTTCTTCGTGTCTTCAGAGTCTTCCGGTTGGCTCTTGGCCATGTCGGATCGCCAAGCAGATCCATAGTAATTTTCGAGTCGTTTGGTTGTGTAACGCCAGTCTGCTTGCAGCAATTGTCTGAAATCGCTTGTTTCGCTCTCGATAAAATCCAGTAAAAAACGATTCATCGATTTTTTTAGATCCTGAATCGTGTGGGGATCGAAGCCGGGGAATTGTTCGGTGTCCTTGGTTATCTCGTCTGTGTTTTCTAGTCCCAGCCATTCATTGAGGAACGTCAGTGTCTTGGCGTGGGTGCGGTAGTCGTCGACCATTCGCCTTGCTGCGTTTGTCAGTTGTGCGTCGTTTTGTAGTTTGTCGTTGGCTGCAGAATTGACAAGCCATGGGGCCGACGGCAGAGAGTCGTGCATCACCAATGCCAAGCGGTTTGCAGTTCGTTGGCTGCGGTTGTGTTTCGTGTTCAGGGTGGGGTAAAGGAATCTCGGAGATTTAAGTGCCAGTAGCATGGCTCTTCGGATCGCCTCTCCATCGTCCTCCGAAAGTGCAACTTGCTGGTCGATGTAGAGATTGTGGGCTGCATCGTCCAGTTTTCCTCGGAAAGCCACGGTGACGATTTCTGCGAGGAACCGTTTCAGGATGCTGCGGTTTTCGTCAGTCTCATTGCGATAGCGGTGTCGATATTTGGGATAGAGTTCCTTGATCACGACCTCAGCGAATTCGATCGCTGTCGCTGTTGTTGATTCGTCCCACTGACGGCTGACTGATGTGCCTCGATCGTAGCCATAGCTGCGATCGTCCGGAGGTAGCTTCGCCTGAAGTGCGAAAGTGTCTGCGAGTTGTTCGGGGATCAGGTTTTGCTGCGGAATCACTTCCTCAATGCCGCCTGGCGGAATCCACGAAAGCGAGACGCGGGCGGGTGGCTGTTTTGTCTTGCGTTTTCTTTGTAAAAAGCTGATTTCAAAGGGGTAAGCTCGGCCGGCTGTAAGGAAAATATCACGCCGGAATTCATCTCTTCCCTCTGATTGGACGTGATTGTTGATCAGCTCTCGGTTGCGGCTTCCGAATTCCATCATGCATGAGCAACTGCTTCGCAGCACAATCTGATAGCGTCCTGTTTTGTCGACCTTCAAAGACCCTTTCCAGTGAATCAGGTAGCTTTTCGGGTCGATGCCATCGCCGGGGGATTCCGTCCCGAACTCAAAGTCGATCACATTGTCGACGCGGTCGATCTGCAATTCTTCCGACTTGCGAGAGGTTCCGTTGTAGTAAGTCGCTTTCGCTCCTCGCTGATCAGAGATTGCTGGCGGTTTGGTAAAGTGTCCGTACAGGTCGGCAATGCTCTGTCGGAGTTGTTCTCCGGTAAGTCTCGACATCGCGATTCGGGGGGGGCGGTTCCTGACCCTCGCCGCTTCGCTGTAGAAGGTAGTGTGGATGTAGGTCGCTACTGCGGCGGCATCTTCTCCGGTGCAGGTATCAGGATCTTCCTCGGGCATGGTTCGGCTGATCAGCTCGGTCAGGCTGCCCACGCTCAGGTCGCCGGCCAGTGCATGTCTGTATTGATCTTCGGTACCCTGTCCGGATTTTCCATGACAGTTTTGGCAGGTTTGTTTGTAAATTTGCGATCCGCGTTCAACTAGCTTTCTGTAATCAGTTGTGCCCGGCTCCAGTGCATTGGCATCCTTTGCCTGCCCCGTTGTGTCGGAGACTGCTGCTTCGGGGCGGGCTGCTGCCAGGACGGTCGGCTCCATTAACCACGCCATGAAGCAGATTTGCGTCAGGATGATGACCCAATTGGGCTGTGATAAATGACTGCAAAAGCGTTGACCGGAAGCACATCGATCCGTTTTGGCGTCTTTGCCTCGGGCAAGCATGCGATGCATTTGTTGAGGTTTTGATGGTTTCAACAGATTGGCTTTGGCTGGGCGAGGAAGCTCGAAGGCAGCAGATTCGGGAAAATGCTCGCTTCGTTCGCATAAAGGGGCGGGAAACCTCATTGTACCCCACTGGGGTAATTAGGCGAGCGAGACTCCGCTGTTGGCCAAGCCAACTTCTCGTTTGGACGCTGCTTTGGGCTTGCGTAGGAGCTTTGTTCCGCCATACTTGTCCGCTTCGCTTGATCTGACTTGTATTTTCAGGGCAGTTCTCGCTGAAGAATTGTATTCGCAGAGCTTTTTGATCGATCGATAGGTAAGTACAGATGGCCGAAGTTTTAGATGTAGAAAAACGCGAGCAAGTAGGCTCGTCGGCTACGGAACGGTTGCGTCGCAGCGGGCGTGTTCCAGCAGTATTATACGGCCATGGTGAGGATAATGAGCACTTGTCGGTGCCAGTCGCACAGGTCAAGACGTTGTTGCGTCACCACAGCAAGACGGTTGAGCTTGCCGGTGACGTCAAAGAAACAGCCTTGGTAAGTCAAGTTCAGTGGGATCCGTTGGGAATCGAGGTCCTCCACCTCGACCTGATTCGCGTGAACCTGAAAGAGTTGGTTCAGGTGACTGTTGCCGTGCATCGGCATGGTGATGCTGCAGGTCTCCGACAGGGTGGCTTGTTGATCGACAATGCCCACGAAGTCGAGATCGAGTGTTCAGCAGGTCTGATTCCCGAGAATCTCAGCTTGAACGTGACAGATCTTGAGCTGGGCGGACACAAAACCGCGGGTGATCTGGAGCTGCCTGAAGGCATTTCGCTGATCACGCCGGCTGAGACCGTGCTTACCCACATTGAGCAGCCCAAAGGTGCCTCAGACGAAACAGCTGATGCACTTGCCGAACCGGAGGTAATCTCCAAGGGCGGCGATAAGTCGGAGGATCAAGGCTGATCGAGAAAGTCATCAATGCCCGCAGCACGAACTGGCTGATGTAAGCATGAAACTGATCGTTGGGCTTGGAAATCCAGGCAGGAAATACGAGCAGACCCGACATAATGTTGGATTCATGGTTGCGGCAAAAGTCGCTTCGCTGGCAGTTGCTGATCCTTCGAAGGTCCGCTTTGAAGGCGAATTTGCGGAAGGAGTTACCCCGAGACGATCAGGGAGCGGGGTAACACAGGAAAAGTTGGCGATTTTGTGCCCGCAGACGTACATGAACGCCAGTGGAAAAAGCGTGCGTAAAGCATGTGATTTCTATAAGTTGGAGCCCAGCGAGGTGCTTGTCATCTGTGATGACGTGGACTTGGCTGCGGGGAGATTGCGAGTCCGAGGATCGGGTTCGGCGGGAGGTCAAAAGGGACTAGCCGATATTATCCGTCATCTTGGCACTGACCAAGTGTCGAGATTGAGGTTGGGGATCGGCAGACCACCTCACGGATGGGAAACGGCGGATTACGTCCTCGGGAAATTCGACAAGCAGGAAATCGAGACATTTGAACATGCCACAACGGACGCAGCATACGCTGCGTTAGATTGGGCCTCCGGCGGCATCGCGTTTGCGATGAA
>CAXGRW010000207.1:0-8229 GCA_964012125.1 uncultured Rhodopirellula sp. | reverse complement strand
CGAATCGAGCATGAGTTACCCAGCAAAACGTACGAAAATGACAGTTCACGATAGACGCCAGATTATCCGCGATCCACGGTGAATCGACCAGCGGGCGATGCCGAAGAGGGGAATTGTGGTTTTGCCGTTAGAAAGCCTACTTTTCAACAGATCCACCAAGCATCAACGTTGGCAAGCTTCAAACCAGTATCTACCCTTTTGACCCCGTAAGATCAGGCAGTTCGCTTTGTCGGTACTGTGAGTGTCGCAACGCAACCAGAGGGCCCAGTTGCAAGTGAAACGTCTCCCTCATGTAGCTTGGCGATGCGATAGGCTCGGCATAATCCAAGTCCTAAGCCACGTCCGGCCTCTCTACCACTAAAGTACGGATCAAAGGCGTGTTTTCGGGCCTGATCGGATAGTCCAGGGCCGCTGTCAGCTACAACAATCGCGATGTCGTCTGGATCGCCTTTTAGCGACAGGACGATCGTTCCCTGGCACCCGATGGCGTCGATCGCGTTGCGAATCAGCGCTCGGATCGCCTCCATTATCATCGTCGCATCTGCCAGTATTTCAGGTTCCGGGCGATGAGCCTCGCTGCCTTCGGTGGATATTTGAATTTGAATGGCTTGCCGTTCAGCCTCCTCTGAGAACGATTTCGTAACCTCGGCAAGCAAGTCGCTGGGTGAGCACGTCTGGCGCTCGAGTTCAGGTGGATTGGCGTAGAACATCAGGTCAGCAATCATCTCATGTGCACGATATACCTGATCAATGATTCTTTGCAGTGTCGCAGTGCGATTTGGATCTGCCTCTCCGCGTTGCAATTGTTCGGCACGGGTTGAAATATTCGCGAGGGGATTGTTGATCTCGTGACTAAGGCCATAGGTAAGTTGTTTAATCGCTGCCAGTTTGTCGCTATGCAATCTCGCGTCAAAGGCACTCTCAAGCGATTTTTGATGCTGAACTGAGCGAGCCAGTTCCTGTAGCACTGAATGGTTATTGCTCGGTGTTGCAGCGGGCATCGCAGAGTCAAATCTTACAAGCGGCCACTGCTCACGCCATGTGTTGGATACTTGGGGGCCGGTCACTTCCAACCACAGTGGTGCGTCTTCCATCCATCTGCTGGTGGGAATTGTGCGAAAGTGGTCGGTCAGCTTTCTCCACCGTTTCTCAATGGTGGGCGTGATCTGTGGAGCACCCAGATACGCATCACCGCTGGCAATTTGCCCAGTGATATTGTGGGCATGCCATGTCGCGAGTTGATCCAATTCGACTGGTACAGGACCGGAATAAGTCAACGCGGCATAGATGAAGTATGCCGGATCGCTTTGCAGCGCTCGGCATACCCGATCCCGGATCGCTCCGTCCAGCAGTGGGTTGTTGCCGCTATCGTTCCGCCGATCCGTCAGCAACAAGTGGCTGATGGCGTCGGTCGAACGCTCCGTTTGTGGCAACCACCACCGTTCGGAACCACGCCGCAAACAGGGTAGTAACCCCATCGGACTTGTCCTCTCAGTGATATGGCTTCTACGCATCACACGGTTCGATCCAGCAGGGTCGAACGAATCGATCCTTGTCTGTTTCGTTTGCATGCGTGGCAGCGACTGCTCGCTTTCCACGTTAGCCGACCACACTGCGTTCAATCTCAAGCTGGTCACACGCACGACCGATCAGGTCATCAATTGCGAAAGGCTTTTGCATGAAATCGTTCGCACCTGCAGTTTTCAGGGCCTCGACCTTGCTGTGTTCGACCATACCGGAGATGCAGACGATTTTGACCATGTCCATCGACGGATCATTGCGGACCCGTTGGCAGACCTCTTTGCCGTTGATATCCGGAAGCATGACATCCAGAATCACCAAATCAGGTCGGAACTCTTTGACGCCCATGCCGGCGTCGAATCCGTTGTTGGCTGTCCTGATGTCAAACCGACCATCGCGTTCAAAACCATCTTTGATCAAATCGACCAAATCCTGATCATCATCTACGATCAGTAGCTTCTTCTTGCCGCTTTCCAAAGCATCCGTAGGGATACCATTTTCTTTCATGAACATAAAAAGCTGTTCACGAGGAATGCGGCGGAATTTGCTACCGGGAACGCGAAAGCCCTTCAGAGAACCGTTGTCGAAACAACGAATAATCGTCTGCTGACTAACTTTACAAATTTTGGCTGCTTCGCCTGTCGTGAAGACCGTTTTCGTGGTCATGGCGGAAACCACCCTCCCTGCATTACTAGCCGTTTCAGAATGTCGTGCTCGGCACAATCCTGTGAGAGGACCTTGCTGAGCGGTATTTGAGGTAATTGAGACTGACTTCTCTCAGATCCCACTGCGGCCCGCAGCATTTGTTGCGATTCCATCGCACCCAAACATTGACCGACCGAAGTTCATTACCTTTAGCAAACTCCCTGTCCTACCGCACTAGCACATTTTGCTGCTATTTGCGTGAAGAACGCAGGTGGCAGGAAGCTCCGAGCCTCGCTGCTTTGCCAAGTTTGCCTTGGTCCCGAATTCTATCGAATCAAGCTGCTAGGTCAAGATTGATTGAAATAGCGTAACACTGTGGTGTTAAACGTTTTAACGCTAAATGGCTTGGTATTTGCTAAAAAAGAAATCCCCATTTACCCCATTCTTACTCGTCGATGCATTGGAATCGTAGATTCCCTAGCTCTTCCGTTTTGACTCCATGTGCGCCAAAACTAAGGCAAGATCCGCGGGAGTGATGCCGCTGATGCGTTTTGCCTGGTCGAGATTCAATGGCCGGATTTTGGAAAGCTTTTCCTTCGCCTCGTTCCGTAACGGGGCAATGGTGTTGTAATCGAACGTGGTTGGAATGCGTTTTCCCGCAAGTCTTTGTTGTCGTTCCACTTCAACGCGTTGCCTGCCGATGTAGCCCTCATATTTGATGTCATACAGGCATTGTTGGGCCGCTGTTGCTTCGATTTCTGCAAGTGCTGGGATATGTTCACACATTTGTGGCCAGTCAATTTCGGGTCGTCTCAGGTACACATCCGCAGCAACGTTTTCCACCTTTGATTTTTTCAGCAGCTCAACGCCGAGTTCCATCTGGGCCACTTTGGTCTGGAACCGTTGGCGTCTTTCTTTACTGATCAGGCCCAGATCATCAGCTTGCTGTGTTAAGCGTCTATCTGCATTGTCCTGTCGTAGCAGAAGTCTATACTCAGCTCGGCTGGTAAACATGCGATACGGTTCGTCGGTGCCAGCCGTCACAAGATCATCAACAAGCACACCAATGTAAGCTTGATCGCGTGTGGGCACCCAAGGAGCTTTGCCAGCTGTTTGTCGCGCCGCGTTCAATCCAGCGATCAGTCCCTGCCCCGCAGCTTCTTCATAACCAGTCGTACCGTTGATTTGACCGGCAAAAAATAGTCCTCCAACCCGTTTGGATTCCAAGTGTGGCCAGAGTTGTGTCGGTGGGCAGAAGTCATATTCAACCGCGTAGCCGTATCGCATGATTCGGGCATTCTCCAGACCGCTGATCATGCGAAACATCTGGTCTTGAACGTCGCGTGGCAAACTCGTTGATATGCCGTTGACGTAAACTTCCTGAGTTTTCCAGCCCTCGGGTTCAAGAAACAGCTGGTGTCCTGTCTTGTCCGCAAATCGAACCACTTTGTCTTCGATGCTGGGGCAATAACGGGGGCCACGCGAATTGATTTGTCCACTGTACATTGGTGCTCGATGCAGGTTGGCCCGAATCAAGTCGTGGACTGCCTCGTTGGTGTAGGCAATGTGACACGGAAGTTGGTCAACGGAAAGCTTGTCTGTTAAAAATGAGAAAGGTTGCGGTTGTTCATCGCCTGGTTGTGACTCGACTTTGGAGTAATCAATGGTTCGTGCATTGAGTCTTGGTGGGGTACCAGTCTTGAATCTCTCAACTTCAAACCCGAGGCGTTGCAAGGCTCCGCTGATCCCCGCGGTGGTGCCCTCCCCTGCCCTTCCTCCGGCAGTCTTTTCATCGCCAGTATGCATGATGGCTTTTAGAAATGTGCCGGTGGTTAGTACCACCGTTGGGGCCAAGTAACTTGCATCACCACGGACCGTCACACCGAGGACGCGGGTTTCTTGATCGATTGTTTCTGTGATCAGGTCATCGACAGTTTCCTGACGAAGGTCAAGGTTCTCCTGCTGTTCGATCTGGCATTTGACGTAGTGCTGGTATGCTCGCTTGTCAGCTTGTGCACGCGGACTGTGCATGGCTGGTCCCTTCCGGCAATTCAGCATCCTGAATTGAATTCCCGTGGCATCGATCGCCTCGCCCATCAACCCACCCAACGCATCAACCTCGCGCACGATCTGACCTTTGGCGACACCCCCGATGGCCGGATTGCAGGACATTTGGCCCACTGTATCGAGATTGGTGGTCAACAGAGCGGTTCGAGCACCGGTTCGGGCGGCCGCGGCCGCGGCCTCGGTGCCGGCGTGTCCTGCTCCGATCACAATGACGTCGTACTGATAGCAGTTGCTACTCATGGCTTCCGGGTGTGATGGCTTCTGGGTGAGATGAGTTTCACGATGAGTGTGGTGCACGATCCAAAGTCGGAATTTGCGGATTAGGCAATCTGGCTCTGTAAGACTGTTTGGTTACATAGGTCAGAGGCCTCAAGCAGTTGTGGCAGCAAAATGCTCAAGAATCTGGGGGCCATTGGCCGAATCCGACTAGGTGGGGTTCGGTCTTTTGGCCCCTTTACGGTACTTTCACTCGATACTGAGGCGCGGCCGACGAGATGCGACTGGTCACAATAACGAGTTTGATTGCCGTTTTCGGCACGTTTGCCAGCCCCATGCTGATGAAGTCAGCTCTGGCTGTCGAGGTGTCCGAGACGAATGTGCACGAATCTGTGTCCCCGGTGCAACGTCCTAGTAAGGGCTGTTTCATTCTCGGTTCACAATCATTCTCTATTCCGTTCACCGTAGACCAGGCGGGGGCCCAACCTGTTGCAGTGCGACTTTTTGTAACACGCGGCCCCGGTAATGAGTGGAAGCTGGCCGACCAGATCAAGCCAGATGCTCTCTCAAAACAATTTCAATTTAAGGCCGAGGACGACGGGGAGTATTGGTTTGCCACTCGTACAATCGATGCCGCAGGACAAGCCCATCCTTCAGGCGAAATTACGCCGCAGCTGAAAGTCTTTGTTGATACCACCAAACCTGCCATTGCTCTGGAAGCTGAAGCCGACGATCAGGGTAGAATCTACGCAGCGTTGATTATGGACGATGCAACGCCGTTGAAACTGGTCCAACTCCGCTACGCTACGGATATGCTTAAATCGTGGCAGGCTGTTGAGGTGTCACAGAAAGGCAGCGGTGGTGAGATTCAGTTCGATCCAAAGCAGGGTTGGAAGTTGTTGTCGCTGCAGCTCGTCGTCTCAGATGCGGCCGGCAATCAGACAGTCATCAATCAGATGGTTCGCAGGCCACGTGTCGCGAATGGCAATTCCAATCGCTTCGCGGCCAAACCAGTTTCCGAACCCATCACCGCGAAATCCTTGCCGTACCGGATGGATGGTGAGTCAGGAGTCAGCGCGGAGACCGTCTCAGGCCCGAGTGAACCGCCCATGCTGGCTCCCCTGCCAAACGGCACCACACCCTCGATCAATCCGCCGCCTCCAGTGTCCAGTTGGTCCAATTCGCGTTCAGCTGCGAACGCTCGAAATCTACAAGGTGTCAATGGAAGCCGTTTTCAGGGCAGTAACCCATACGGCACAGCCCCTCGGGCCAATGACGCAGCCACTGCCCAAATGAATTCACGTTATCGCGGCACGATACCATCTGCAGCAGGATCGCAGGCTGCCGTAAGATCACAAGTGATGACACGATCTCCGAATTCTGTCGGTGTGCCATCTAATTCTGCTGCAATATCGCAGTCCCAAGTGAATCCCCAGATGCAGGGTCGCCGGCCTGTTCCTTCGAATGGTGTTCCTCAGAACGGGACCGTCGTCAATTCTCGCTCCGGCATGGGCTTTGCCCCTCCATCCGTTCGAGGCATACCTCCTGCGGTTGCGAGGTCTGAGAGGGTGCCGTCGGCTTTGCCACCGCCAGCCTCGCCCATGCAAATTGGCGAGGGCTTCGGATTGAATGCACCTCAGCCTTCGATGCCCATTCCGGGAGCACAAGGCAGGACTTCAACGCCTGGCGGTATTGCGGAACCCAAATCCGCTTCAGAACCACGAACAGTGGCTGAGGCAATGCGTCCGATTGCCGAGGAGTCTGCCGTAGCCAAAATGCAACAGGAGCAGATTCCTGCCCCGAAACCGCAAGCGGAGGCCGACCGCTATCGAGCGGAACGTGCTTCCAGTCCGGAATCAAAATCTGCCATGCAACGGGCTCCTGTGCGCTTCAGTGACAGTGAACGCTTCAGTTTAGAGTACGAGCTAGAAGCTGTTGGCAGTCAGGGCGTCGAAGCCATTGAGCTTTATGGAAGTTTGGATCATGGCAGTACATGGTCATTGTGGGGGCAGGACCCCGACCGGAGCAGCCCTTTTGATATTGAGACCAAGGGCGAGGGCGTATTCGGTTTCAGGATTGTTGTGGTGGGAGGAAATGGGCTGGCCAGTCCACGACCTTTAGCGGGTGAGTCGCCAGACATTTTTGTGGTTGTCGACCGGACTCGCCCAAGTATCCGCATCACCGGTGCGAGATACGGAGAAGGCGATCGTACCGGCGGCTTGGTGATTCGGTACGAGTGCAATGACACGAACCTTCCTCGTCGACCTGTTGGTCTTGCCTTCAGTGGTTCGCCGGATGGCCCTTGGACCACCATCGCTGCTGGGCTTGAGAATACAGGCGAGTACGTCTGGCGGGCTGATCCAAATTTGCCAAGACAATTGTATCTGCGGATTGATGGAACAGATCAAGCCGCTAATGTCGGAACCTACATTTTGGATCAGCCGATCGACACACAGGGGTTGGCACCAAGGGCTCGGATTCGTGGTTTTCAGCCTTTGTCGGAAAATCCACCCGCGAACACGGGGCAGACTGCTAAGCGGAATAATGGATCGTTGAAGTAACGACTCGTTTTGAGCGAGTCGTTTGCTCTTTCCTGTGATGCACGCTGGGGCTTTGCCGGTCGCATCTTGTTGATTGGATTGGTATGGTGTCTCGCATGACGTTGATCCATGCCTTCGAACTGCTTGAAAGTCCGCCCGACAAGTTTGCCGACGCGATAGCCGTGTTCGGTAACGATACCACCCTGCGTTCTTGGGTTTTTCAGCTGTTGTCGAATCAGGGAGATGTCACACAGTTCGACGGCGAGCAGGCAAAGTGGTCAGACCTGCGTGACGAATTGGCGACTGCCTCATTATTTGATTTTGGCGGAAAACGCACCATCCTGTTACGTAATGCTGACAAGTTTTTAAGTGATTGTCGGCCTCAGGTTGAAAAGCACTTGGCCAAATCGAATACAGCCAGCCGCTTCGTTCTAGAACTCGATTCGCTCGCTTCAAATACACGTGTTTACAAGGCATTGTTGAAGCAACATGCTCTTGTGGATTGTCGGATTGCTGATGGCAACAGAGGACCGACCCCTTCGCTGGCCAAGCGACGATCTTTTTTGATGGGGTATGTCGCGCGACGTCATTCAGCCAAGTTGACCCGTGACGCGGCTGATGTGTTGATGGAGATGGTTGGTGACGATATCGGCATTCTGGAGACTGAAATAGCAAAGCTGGCACTGTACTGTGAGCCCAAGCAAAGTATTGATCAAGCTTTGGTAGAGGATGTTGTCGCTGGTTGGCAAGGTAAAACCGTCTGGCAGATCACCGATGCAATTGTGGCAGGAGATGCAGCAGAAGCCTTGCGGCATCTGGACAAATTGTTGGGTGGAGGACAGCCACCAATCGCGCTGCTTCCGCAGATCGCGTGGTCGTTGCGGCGGCTTGGTATGGCTACATCGGTCTATGAGCAACATGAACGAAGTGGCAGGAAGTCCCAGCTCGAGGATGCACTTTCCTACGCGGGTTTCAATCGTGGTCCAAGTGATATCCAGAAAGCTAAGAAGCAACTCAGTCGAATGGGCAGAGATACAGCCAGGCAACTCTTGCCTTGGCTGCTGGATGCCGACTTGCGTTTGAAGGGTACGCACAGCAACGAAGGACGTGATCGTTTCCTTCTTGAGAATCTGGTCATCAGATTGGCGAAGGAAGCCACACAGAAAAAAACGCCTGTCAAGTTACCCGCAACAACTGGTTGAGTTTTTTTAAACTCATACAGGTGGTTCACGTCTTTGAT
>CAXGRW010000206.1:0-8241 GCA_964012125.1 uncultured Rhodopirellula sp. | reverse complement strand
TTTTGAGCCTCGCGATTTCCGCATCGATGGCTTTGAAGTCATTCAAGTCATCGCCTGATTCCAAAACATACTCGTGCCAATGTTTAATCGCACCGGTATTTGAATCGCCAAAAGTCTTCGTACTTTTGAAGATTGCAGCCAAGGCGTAGTAATCACGCTGCTTGATCGGATCAAACTTGTGATCATGGCAACGCACACATCCCAAGCTCATCCCCATGAATGCTTTGCCGGTGGTATCAATCTGCTCGTCGATTGTGTCCATCGTCAGCTTTTCCCGATCAGGCTCTGCCAGCACCTTGGCACCCAACACAAGAAAACCGGTAGCAACTTTTGTTTCTTCAGTGACATCCGGCAACAAATCACCTGCAAGCTGTTCAATTAAAAAACGATTGAACGGTCGATCTGCGTTGAATGCATTGATCACATAATCGCGATACCGCCACGCGTTACCAAAAGCTAGATTTTCATCCAACCCGTTGGAATCGGCATAGCGGGCAACATCCAACCAGTGACGTCCCCAGCGTTCACCGTAGCTCGGTGAGTGTAGCAATTGATCGATCAACGCTTGTGTGGATCGTGGAACAGCATTTGATAAATAATTGTCGACCTGCTCTGGGGTGGGCGGAACACCCGTCAGGTTCATGTACAACCTTCGAATTAGCGTACGAGGGTCAGCAGGCGGTGCGGGCTGCAATCCTTGATCCAACAAACGCTTCAAAATAAAAGCGTCAATTGGATTTTTGACAAAAGCATGCCCACCGACGTCAGGTACCACTGGATTGGAAACAGGTTGAAACGACCAGAATTCTCTCCCCTCCGCGGTACTCATCCCAACTGGCAACCGCGCCGCAATCGTTTCTTCACGTGGATCAGGCGCTCCCATTGCTACCCATTTTTCCAACGCGGCGATCTGGGCCAGGTCCAACTTGCCTTGCGGGGGCATCTGGAAATCAAGGTTCTGATAACGAACCGCTTCAATCAACAAACTGGTATCCGAGTTACCCGGTATCAGTGCGGCCCCGCTGTCACCACCACGGAGCAAGCCTTCACGTGAATCGATTTGCAAGCCACCATCCGCTCGTTCGCTATGACACTCGTAGCAGTGTTCAACCAAAACCGGCCTGACTTGCTTCTCAAAAAAATCTAATTGTTCAGGGCTCGGCGCTTTTGTTTCAGTGTGACTCGCGGTGTTAGCTTCTTCCGCTGCAAGCGGTCGCGGCAGACTAATCAAGAACCAATAAAACAGGACCCGAACGCTCAGGTAAATGCTCGACTGCACAACCGTTGAAAAATTACCGCGTTCAAAATCTGAAGATCGCGTCGGTCGCAATGATCTCAGTGATATTGGCAAATAAAGATACATGCCTGTTATTTTAATCATTCCAGCGGGCGGCGTCGTTCCCGACCTGCCAGAGAGAGCAGAATTTCAACGCAAACCGCCCACCTGTTATAGCATTGGTAAAAACGGCCGATTTCACGATCTAAACTTGACACTTGAACACTCATCCAGCTCGCCAAAACCAGACAATTGAACCCGCAAGGAACTAATCGCAGGTGACAAGCATCAGGCCAAGCAATGTCGCAACCCCACACTTACCAAAATAGAGATTTCTCGCGCCTCCCCTGAGGTACAACAGAGCCCGTCCCATGGAGCGGAGCGAGTCTGTCTGGTCGCGGGCCCTCACACGCCACATCGATTGCAGAACCTAGTGAATCAACGTCAAGCACCGTTACGATGGCTCCAGAAGTACGATGGCCGAATGAGTGACATGGCTGTATGAGCAACATGACTTAACAGGCACCAAGCTGAATAAGACGTCAACTTTGCCCTGCCACCGATTTGAACATTATTTCACCAAGATCCCTGAACAGGCATATTTCACGTGCACACCGATTTCCGAATACACCGTTTACTCGCCTTCGCCGCGGCAGCTTGCTGTTTTTCTGGTTCTGCACTTCAGGCTTCGGCACAAGAACCAAAAGCGATCGGCAATGCATTTCTTCCAACGGATGCCGCAGCCACAGTGATCATGCGGGTCTCAGAAACACTTGCGAGCCCCCAGACAGAGCTGTACCCAATCGAGATTGGCAATGCTTGGTGCCAGCAAAATATTGGCATGACTGCAGAAGAGATTGAAACGGTGCAATTCATTGCCGCAGTTCCAGGTCCAACTGGCCCCATGGTCGCTGCTGTCATCAGGTTGAAACAGGACTTCAATCTGGCTCGGGTTAACGCGGAGATGGTGAATGCCAATGAGCCAGTCGACGTGGATGGCAACGCATGTTATCCGATCAATACACCTTTCCCAGCAATGCTGCATGAATACGATAAGCGGACCGTCATTCTGGCAACGCCAAATTACATGGCCACCGTTATACGCGCGGGTGCGGATGATCGTGTGCTTGGTCCACTGGCAGAGTTGGCAGACACGACCCCGCCATCCGGCCAAGTCTCGCTACTGGCTTCAATGGAACCAGTGCGTCCCATCGCGATGAACCTGCTGCAAAACGCAGGTGACCAAATTCCACCACCACTACAAGGCTTGACCAAGGTGCCCGACTTAGTGGATGCGATGGTCCTATCGATCGACATCGAAAACGAAAAGGCTGGGCAGCGTCTCACCATGTTGGCGAGCGACGCGTCCGCAGCAAAAGAACTGGAACGAACCCTGAACAACGGAATTTTTTCGCTACGCGATATGCTGCTGCAGGGTGCGATCGCTGACATGAATCAGGATGATCCAGTCGCTGTCGCAATTCAGCAATACATGAAACGTGTTGCCGACCACATGGTCAAAGTAATCACTCCCAGGCGGACCGGTCGGGAAGTCGTAATCGAGGGCACGCTTAACCCCAGCATGACGACCAATGGCGTGCTGGTTGGCATGCTGTTACCCGCCGTTCAAGCAGCCAGAGCATCAGCAAGACGCATGTCGTCAGTCAACAATATGAGACAAATCGGGCTTGCAATGCACAATCATTATGATGTGTACCGCACACTGCCTGGCAACATCGTCGATAAAAACGGAAAAGCACTGCTCAGTTGGCGTGTCAAAATCCTTCCGTTCATCGATGAACAAGCCTTATATGACCAATTCCACCTCGATGAACCGTGGGACAGTGAACACAACATCAAGCTGCTGAGTCGCATGCCTGATCTCTATGTTGATCCGAACACCGCCACCCAACCAGGAAAGACAGTCTATCAACGACCCATTGGTGAAAAACTGATCATGAATTCGGACGCCGGCGGCAACTTCCGAAAAATCACCGACGGAACATCCAACACCATCATGGCGGTGGAAACCTTGCCTGACGCCGCCGCTGCGTGGACAAAGCCCAAAGATGTAGCGATTGACCTAGACAAGCCAAAGAGCAAGTTATTCGATGGCAAGCGTGCGGGTTTCAATGCGTTACTGGCGGATGGTTCTGCACTTTACCTCAGTGATGACACCGATGCCTCCATGCTCAAGGCACTCCTAACAGCTCGGGGTGGAGAAGTAGTCAACAGGTCTGAATTCTGATTTGTGCAACACCAACATGGTACATGAATCGTTGCCAAGCATGGGTAAAGATAATTTCCATCTCATGAAAACATGCTCACGATCTGGCAAAACAAGCTAGTCCCGAGCAGAACAAGGAACGCGTTGTTGTTTTAAAAATCGAAGTTTAATCCCACCGCAAAAACGACTTCCCTCGATCCAAATTGAAACAGATCATTTGATCCTGCCCCGACTGATACCACGTGCCTGCAGTGAGTGCAGACATTTCGATAACCTGTTTCAGCTTGACATCCAAACGTGGAGGCCCCTTAGCATTCGTGACACGAAGCGTAAAGTGTTTGACGTCGAATGGTGCATCGAAGGCAATCTGATTCCCAATACGTTTGATCGCCGTTAAATCCTTCGCAGCCCAATAACGGCCGATTTCACTTAACTTCATCCAGACTGTCTGATCGCGATAGCGAGCATTCAATGAAGTTACAATTCTCTGGAATGCTCGAAAACCAGATTCAGTCCCGTTGTTATACATCCCAGGCCAATGACAAAGCATGATTGCGGGCTGTTTACGTTCGATCAGCTCAACCATCCGACCCGACGTTGCATCCCGATTGCAATATCGATCTGTATCGGGAACGCGATCACCCTGCCAACCACCGAACCAGTCTCCTGTGCCTGCTGGAACGTTAACGGTCAATCTCAGATCATCCGTTCCCAATCCTCGAACATGCTCCAAAATGGGTTCAGTATTTTGCTCGCCTGTACGCACATACTTGAAGTAGTGTGGCAGATCGACGGGATAGACATCTCGGACTGCCTGATCAACCGCCAGTGACAGTTCGCTCTTCACAAGGTTGCCAAAGCCACCTGGCGTGGTGATTCCCTCACACGGCAGATCACAACGCTCAAGGATTCGCAAGGCATAAGCGAGATACGCCGCCAGCTCATCAACACTCTTTTTTTGTTGTGGATAAGAGTTCTCCATGGTGCCAGCATTGATTGCTTCCATCGGTCGTCCGGTCTTCAAATCAATGACACGGGTGTGCGTGATCATTTCTGGGTGAATATCCCAGTTCGGCACCATCAGTTCACGAACGAGTTTCAAACTGTCTTGCAATTGACGGCGCGACCACCCCGGCATCTCACGATCAACCCAACCCACGCAGGCAGGGTAGGGCACAATGCTGTATTTTCCTCGCACTCCCCGATCTGCGCACCACTCACCAAACCGGCGAACAAACTGATCGGGAATCTCACGAGGCCAATCTCGCCAAGGCTTTCTGTATTCAGCGCGGTCAGGTAGCGCTTCGGCGAATTGAGGCGTGCAGAAATGCCCCATATTCACCAAGCAGGTTGAATCATCAATGACGAAGGACAGGGGAACACGGTTACGTGGAAGTAAAACCTTCACTCCCACAGTTTGCTGATCCGCACCAGATGCGCCTCGAGACACTGTTCCCACATCATCGTCTGCGATCAGTGAACTGGATCCACCATGCGCTGCAACACTGAGCCCCGTTGCCATGAAAGCCCGTCGAGTCTGCATCACTTCACCTCGTTCGCGCAAGCGGTAGGAATTGAATCCAGCACAAAGAGACCGCCTCAGTGCTGACCATCATACAAGCATTTTACCGCACAATCGGCGTGCAGAACCGGAGCGTACACAGAACAAGTCACTAAAGCCTGTTAAGACACCTAGCCGGCCCCAAAACAAACTTTTTCCGGCGTGGAAGCATCTCTGAGGATAACGTGAATAATCGCGAGTCTGCTCACATAACCCCTGATCACACCCAACGGAGGAAAGACGAAGCACCGTGAAGATTTAATGTCCCGCTGCAACCCAGTGCAGGGCAAATCCAGTGCAGGGCAAATCCAGTCAGCCCACCCGGTACATGCGAGCTTTTCTTTTTGATCCATAACGACCACTGCAAGCTAGCCCTGCGCTGCTGGTTCTTCAGCACTTGCATTTTCAGATGGGGGCTGCGGCCATGGCCCAATCTCTCGTCCTTCGGCTGGCTTGCCTGACCCGTCACTTTTGCCTCGCAAACTCGCCACATAAGCTGAAACCAGAACGATCTCATTCGTGGATAATTTTGACTTCCATGCAGGCATCGCCCCGGCGTTGGCGCCATTTTCCAGGACTCGCAAGATGTCAGCAATATCACTGACATTTTTGTAGTGGTCATCCTGCAAATTCGGCCCAACTTGACCAATTCCATCACGACCGTGACATGAAACACAATTCGTCTTGAAGATAGATCGCCCAACTCGCAACCATGAATCGTCATAAGTAAAACGCACCAACGTCTCACGATCTGCTTTCAATTCTCCCATCTGGCTGAATTGCAACTTCAAGTTTGCAGCCAGCAACTGATCATGTTGATCAGCAAGCGAACGACCCTCGGTACCATTGTGGTAGTACCAAAAATAGGGCGGAGCAAAGACAAGGCAACCTGCAAATAGCCAGATCCACCACTTCGGTAATGGGTGATCATACTGTTGAATCCCATCGAAGGATGCATCAGTCAACTTATCAGCAGACGATGCATCGTTTGAATCAGAAGCGTTTGGGTTGTGATCGCTCATGGCTTGAAAGCTCCCCGACGAGATCAGGGCTGTAAGACTGGGGCTAAAGGGTTCAGTGGTTTGTTTGGGAAAAAGCTGCGGCACACAGATGATGGTCCGTGGTGATTTCAGCGTTTGCAAGTTGCAGTAAAACGGTACATCGTTTGTTATCAATCACGTTTGCAGGAATTCCTTTGCTGCACCATAGCGATGCCCTCGGGGCAAAGTGCTGTCATGAAAATTCCACGCAAGATCAAGGCACGGCAGTGAGCATCTTGTTCATGTCGGAATCGCGAGCTGTTTTCGTCAATTTTGGATCGATTGGGTTGGTTTTCGTTTGGCCAATTTTCGTTGTGCTGGTTTTCGTTGTGCTGGTCGTGTTCTCGTCTTCAGCAACAGCAGGTTTTGTTTTCGCAGCGGGCGGTGCGGAAAGATCAGCCCCCAATCGTTGCAGGTAGGCAATCAGGGCTACCGCTTGCGAATCGAAGGTCATCAGGTTGCCACGCCGCACCGTTCCTCCCTTGGAAACAATGTCAGCTGCAACACTCTCTGCCTGCTTGCTGACGCTATTTTTCACCTCAGCCAAGTCAGCGTCATAGCCAATCCCTCGTTCTTGAGCCGCCTGCACCAGTTCGTCCACTTCCTCCATGTCGATGGGTCGATCAAGCAGATACCGATACGAAGGCATTGCTGAGTCAGGGCTGGTTTTGCGAGGACTCACCAGGTGCTGCCAATGCCAGAAACTGGCTTGCTTTCCAGACTCCCTTGCCAAGTCGGGACCGATCCGCCGATTTCCCCACTGGGCTGGCTGGTCATACACAAACTCACCGGCCTGACTGAACTCACCGTAGCGTTTCGTCTCAGCCATCAGTGGCCTGACCATCTGAGTATGACATTTGGAGCACCCTTCAGTCAGGTAAATGTGCCGTCCCATTAATTCCAAAGGCGTGTAGGGTTGGACAGACGCGATTTCTGGCACGTTACTGCTGGCAAAGACAAACAGGGGAACGAGTTCGATCGTGAATGCAACCAGAACCACCAGCGCTACCAAGACACCGATTTTGCGTGGTGACTCCTCCCACTGTTGGTGCCAATTCAACCGGGTCCAGATGTCCACCTTCTTGGCCACGTTCAAGACGGGCGCTGCCTCAAGAATGCTAACCGGCTCTGGAGTTGATACCGGGCGATTCTGTTTTGCATTGGACTCTACGTGATAAACCGTTACCTGGTAAGGTTTCGCACGATTCATCCAGGTCTTCGTGTAGTTGGCAAGCATCACGCCCAAGCCAACGAAATAAACCAACCCGCCCAACATTTGCAACGACCACACCATCTTCAGGAAGGACGTCGACTCAGCAAAGTCATATTTTAGAATGCCAAGATCATCCATGGCATTCCAAACACCACTCTGAACAAATCCAGCCGCATAGCCCGGCAAGACGCACAACAAGACGCCAGCTGCTGCCAACCAGAAATGCAAGCTGGCTGCCTTTGAACTGGCGATCCCTGTTTCAAAAAGTTTGGGGATCATCCAGTAAGCCATGCCGATCACCAGCATTCCGCCACATCCCATGAGTCCCAATTGAAAGTGAGCAGTAATCCATTCAGAGTAATCCACTTGGGCGCGGATACTTTTCACGCTCAAGGCAATTTCTTCACAGGCATAGACGCCAAGCAATAAAACTCCCCACTTGAGAAATCGCATCGAAGGATTGGCTGATTTATCAACCTCGCTTGAGCGGAACGTCAACAACAGGTTAGTGACGCCACCGAACACAGCCACACCAAACAAGATCCCAAACAACATTCCAAGGCTGGACACCCACTCGGACAAAACGGTGTAATGCAAAAGCCGCGGTGCTGCCCAAACCCCCACAAGGGTCAATGTCCAAAAACTGACGATGGTAAGTTTGTAACTGTGGATTGGGCGATTCAGTACCTTCGGGACAAAGTAGTACGCCAGCCCCAGAGCTGGCATGATCAACAGAAACAGCGTCGCATTATGGCTATACCACGCCTGCAACAAAGCATCCTGCATTCCAGTCGCCAGCGAGTCGCTTTTCCATAGCCCCGTTGGAAACACAAACAGCGTGCATAGATTGTTCAATCCCATTCCAACCACAGCCGCGATATAAAACCACAGCGACACATACATTCGTCGCACTCGGCGGTGCGA
>CAXGRW010000205.1:0-8264 GCA_964012125.1 uncultured Rhodopirellula sp. | reverse complement strand
ACCTTTTCACCGTCAACATAACAGCACTCGGTCTTGTGAGGATAGAAAGCCAAGTGGTCTTTGATGGCTTCAAACCGTTGCGTAGGCCGTGAATAGCACCACGCTAGATCGGCGATCTCAATGCCGTCTGATAAATAGGCGAAGTAAGAGGCGTAACCTTTCCACTCGCAAAACGATCCTCCGTGCGTCTTCTTAAGGCGGTCCATCGCAATGTCCTTCGTCGGCAGGTAATACACAGGCGGATGGCTTGTTTCTAGCACTCTGTATGAGTTTCTTGTGTCCGCCAAGGTTTGACCCGCGATGACGATCTGGATGTGCCGGGGACAGGCTTCGAGGGCTGGCGGTCGAGGGTAATCCCACACGGATTCACGATCGGGACCGGGATCGATAGGCTGCGTCATTTCACTGGTGATTCGATCAAGGGATAGATTTGGCGAGCCGCAGACCGGTAAATTGCCACCGCGCGTCAGCCGGGAAAAAGTTTCGGTAGCTTGTCCGTAGGTGTCTTCGAGGCGTCGCGCAGGATCCACCACGGAGTACGTATTGGTTGCACATGAACTTCCCGTTGTATTCACCGAGAGCACCCTCTGCTGGCTGGTATCCGGGGTAGGCAGAATACGAGCTGGAAGTCCATTGCCAGCAGTCGCCAAATAGTCCTTGAAATTGGCCATTCCTACGGCCGTGAAAAGGATGGACTGCCTGGTTCAAATCATAATGGTCCTCGGCGAAACATCCTTGGATGGGGTATTCACCGGCAGTAGCTTCCCACTCGCTCTCCGTCGGCAGCCTCGCATTTGCCCAACGCGCGTAAGCATCCGCTTCGAAGTAGCTGATGTGTGTGACCGGCGCAGTTAAGTCGAGTGGCTGCAAGCCAGCCAACGTGAACTCGCATGGTTTCTCATTGTGATAGACCCAATAAAGCGGAGAATTCCACTGATGGTCGTTGATATGGTTCCAACCCATGGAAAGCCATAATTCAGATCTTTGGTAGCCACGGTCATGTACGAACCCGAGAAAATCTCCGTTGGTTACAAGCTGATCACAAATGGCATACGGCTCTAAAAACACTCGGTGCCGTGGTGATTCGTTGTCGAAGGAAAAACCATCGCCTTGATGCCCTATGTGATGGATTCCTCCTTCAAAATTTATCCAGCGTTTTGGGCTGAGGTCTTTGGTGATACCAGTTTCGAAGGGTGACAGAGCTGGAAACAGTGGGTTCTGAGCGAACAGATGTTTGATATCAGTTTGCATCAACTCTTGGTGTTGCTGCTCGTGGTTCAAACCCAATTCCAAAATGTCCAACAGATGATCGTTGTCGGGATTTACACGTCCCAGTGTCTCGAGCATAAGGTCATCGATGCTGCTTCGGTATCGGATGATCTCTTCTACACCAGGACGCGTCAGCAGACCTCGTTTATCGCGCGGGTATTGCTCACCTACTGAGTTGTAGTAGGAGTTGAAGAGATATTCAAACGAGTCATTGTACCGCTGATAATCCGGACTGTGAGCGAGGATGAACGTCTCGTAAAACCAAGTGGTGTGAGCGAGATGCCACCGCATCGGACTCGCGTCTGGCATTGACTGAGCGACGTAGTCCTCGGTGCAGAGTGTTTCACACAGTCGCTCTGAAAATGACCGAACGGTTCGATAACGGTTCAGTAACTGGTCCTTTCTGGATTCCAGCCGGGTTTCGCTATCTCGATCAGCGGTTGAAGTGCTCACGACTGAACCTCAACGCCTTTCCAGAAGGCGATGTAGTCGCGAATGTTAGCAACAGCATCTTTGGGAGCGGGGTAATACCATGCCGCATTCGGATTTGCTTTGTCGTCTACAACAATGTCGTAATAACTCGCGGTACCCTTCCATCCGCAGACCGTGTGGTGATCACTTTTGCGGAAGTACTGCGAGTTGATTGAAGTCGGAGGAAAATAGTGGTTTCCTTCAACGATCTCTGTAGCATCACTTTCCGCAATGACTACACCATTCCAAAGAGCTTTGGGCATAATGTACGAACAACTCTCGACTAGGGACAGGAAGCATTCAACTTAGGTCTGGCACATTTACCCCTCGAGGTACATGACAGCAAAGTACCTTTTCGGGTCGTACCAGACGGCGCGGCAAGACCACCCGGTTTCATCAGCCATGGTTGTGAAACCTTCGACGGTGTACTTGTGTGAGTACTCGGTCAAGATCTCATCGCCTTCGTTGATGTGGAAGAATTGGTCGTCGATTCGGATAGATTGGTTCCGGAGGCTTCGCAGTCGCATCTCGATTCGTCCAGCTTCTTCATTGAAGATCGCTTTGTGATTAAAGTTTGCTACTTCAACTTGAGCATCCAACTCGCGATTGATTCGAGAGAGTAGATTAAGATTAAATCGTGCAGTGACCCCATCGCGATCGTTGTAAGCCGCTTCCAGAATGTGTTTTTCTTTGTGCAGGTCGAACCCAATCAACAAGCTCCCATGCTCTCCCGCGGTGGCCCTCATCGAATGGAGTAGTTCACTCGCTTCCCCGTGGGTGAAGTTACCGATGGTAGAACCCGGAAAATAGATGCAGGTCTTGGTCTGAGGCGTAGACGCTTTTGGCAGGTTGATCGGCTTTGTGAAATCACCAACGATGGGTTGGATGGCGTGATGCGGGTACTCCGCCGCTAGGTTGTTGGCTGTGGCGTGTAGATGCTCTCGTGAGATATCGATTGGCAGATACGCGTCAAGCTCCTTGAGTTGGTCAAGCAGGATCCGTGTTTTCACGCTGCTACCACTGCCGTATTCGACCAAACGCGAATTGGTTCCGATGCAGGCAGCCATCATCTTTGCCGAACGCTGCATGATGGCGGTCTCCGTCCGCGTTGGATAATACTCCTTCACTTCGCAGATCTGATCGAATAGAAGCGATCCCCGCTGGTCATAGAAGTACTTTGACGGGATTGCTCTCGTTGGGGAATTTAGACCCCTCAGTACATCGTCTCGGAATTGCTTGGCGGCTTTGGAGAGAGGTTTTTGCCCCAGAGGGGACAGCAATGTCGATGGCATGATTGGGTATCCCAGGAATCAGGTCAGCTTTCCGTAACTTGGGAGTTTAGGAAACTGTCCAGTGGGATCTGCTTTTTTGGCAGTTAGACGAGGCTCCAAAGGTAATTTTGGACTGCCGCTGCCCACTTTCTTGTGGAATTATCAAAGTCTCTCTGGCTGGGGAATTAAGCCTCTTTCTCGGCATCAGGCTTGGGTTTAAGTTTCCGATACAGCGTTTTTCGGTCTAGTCCTAGGATCCGTGCGGCTTGCGTTCGGTTTTGATCGACTGCCTGAAGCACGTGTTCGATATAACGCTTTTCAATTTCTTCCAGCGGCACCAATTCAGTGGGGTCATCACCACCGATGAAAACGGTGCCTCCGCGGTGATTACGGATTTTGTCTGGAAGGTCCTCGATCGTCACCGAATCGTAGCGAGTCAGTGCCAATGCCCTCTCCATGACATTCCTCAATTCACGGACATTCCCAGGCCATGAGTAAGACAATAATTTTTCCGCGGCAGTTTCGGTGATGCCGGCCACTTTCTTACCGGAGCTCACTGCGAACTGATTGATGTAGTGCGATGCGATCATGAGGATATCAAGGCCGCGCGACCGGAGTGGTGGAAGATGCAGTTGGATAACGTTGATCCGGTAGTACAGATCTTGTCGGAATCGCCCTTCCTCCACAGCTGTCTCAAGGTCTCGGTGGGTGGCTGTCAGGACCCGTACATCGAATTGAGTTTCCTGATCACTTCCCACAGCTCTGATGCGACCTTCTTCCAGTGCTCGCAGCAATTTCACTTGCATGGACATCGGCATATCGCCCATTTCATCCAGCAGTAAAGTGCCGCCTTCTGCTTCCATGAACAAACCCTTTCGCTCACTGCGGGCATCGGTAAACGCACCACGCACATGGCCGAATAGTTCGCTCTCCAGTAGTGTTTCGGAGAGTGCTGCGCAGTTCACAGCGACGAACGGGTGTGCAGCACGATTACTGAGTTTGTGAATGGATCTTGCAACCAGTTCTTTTCCAGTGCCACTCTCGCCTGTGATGAGTACAGAGGCATCCGAGCTGCTGACTCGTTTCATCTGATCGTACAAATGTTGCATGGGTACACTCTCCCCCAGCATCTCGCCAAAATGATTTTCCGTTTTCGCTTGTTGTTCAAGCAGGTGGATCTGTCGTTTTAACTGCCGGTGCTCAACAGCACGAGCAATGGTGAGCGTCAACAGTTCCAGTTCGACTGGCTTGGTCAGGAAGTCATAGGCGCCACTGCGAATCGTGGCCACTGCCGTGTCGAGAGTTCCGAAGGCTGTCATGACGATGACTGGGATATCAGGACGGGTTGAGCTTATTTGCTGGCAGAGTTGCAAACCCGTTGTTCCCGGCATTCTGACATCAGTCAGCACGACGTCAAACTCATTGTCGTGTAGCAGTTCATTTGCTTCGTTTGCGCTCTGACACCAAGTGGTGGAGTATCCCTTGAGGGTGAGCGTGGTATCGATCAGCTCGCACATTGCTTTGTCGTCGTCAACGACCAGTACCTTACCTTTCATTAGGGTTTCTCCGCGGAATCATCGCTGTTTGCTTGGCGGGTATTGGTTGTGGTGGGCAAGTAGACTGAGAATTCACTGCCCTGCCCTTCTGAGCTTTTAACTTCAATCCAGCCACCATGTTCTTGAATGATGCCATGCGAAATTGATAATCCCAGGCCTGTTCCTTCTCCTACGTCTTTGGTCGTGAAAAAAGGCTCAAAGATGTGTTCTCGATCTTCCGCTGATATCCCCTCGCCATCATCGGCAATGATGACCGTACGGTAGATGTTGTTTGTGCCGCCCTCATTCCCGGAGGGTTTTCGCTCAGTGTTAGTCAGGGTAATCGTCACATTCCCATTATTTCCAGCTGATTGGATGCCGTTGATGATCAAATTTGTCAGCACTTGTTGGATTTGACCTGCATCGATGTTGGCACTTAACTGGGCGTCTGGCAATGATAAGTGCAGGTTTGTGTGATGTTTTGTGGCGACAGTTTTCATCAATTCACGGGTCGTGGTAATCAGTTCGTTGAGATTTTGGCATGATCTTTGGGGTGTGTTTTGCCGAGCAAAGTCTAAGAGCTCACGGACGATTCTTGTGATTCTTTGAGCCTCCGACTGAATCGCCTGTGCGCTCACGCGAGTTGCTTCCGGATCCAATGCGCCACTTGCCAGTAATTCAGCCCTGCCGGTAACTACATTCAGCGGAGTCCCGATCTCGTGTGCAAGCCCAGCAGCCATTCTGCCAACCGTTGTCAATCGTTCTGCATGGCGCAGTTGCTCAACCGTTTTGATTTTTTCACGGGTGGCCATTTCAATTTCATGATGTTGTTTCGTGAGTTGCCCACACATTTCATTCAGTGCGCTGCCTAGGCGTCCAAGTTCATCAGCTGACTCGATTTGGACGGGGCCGGTAAAATCACCCTCACCAACACGTCGTACCTTTTCAATGAGTTGGTTGAGAGGTTTGCCAACCATGCGGATCCCACCCACCAGAATCACAAAGCCGGACAGTGAAGCAACTCCGGTGAGCGCTATGAGCGAAGTCAGCAGTGAGTGTTGGAATTTGGGGTTCATGCCGTCGTCAGGAACCGCAACTTCAATCTTGCCTGCTTTGATTCCATCCGGTCCCTTGCTGGTGAAGGGAACGTAGGTGTAAACGATTTTGTTCCCAGATTGATCTGGCATGCTGAGAACAGTGATCTCTTTTTCTGCAATGATCAGGTTCAGTGGAGATGGTTGTTGGATCCCATCATTGATAGCGGCCACTTCAACCCATCGCATGGTCACTCGCTGCAAACGAGATGAGCGTTGCATGCGGTTGGGGATTTCAAGAATCCGATTTTCTTGGATTGCCTGGTCGATGTTTGGTTGCAGTGATTGCACCAATTCCGATGCAAATCGCTGATGTTCGGCTTGGGCTCGTTGTTCCTGTCGAACGGTGAGGTAGGCGAAAAGTCCGACGACGAGTAGCAGGCCTGTTAAAAAAAGCAAAACAAGTTTGGCAGCAAGTCGCATCGACAGGTGTTCCAGGATTCGCGAGGGCAAGGCAGGATTTTGTGGATTCAGACTGCTGAATAGTGGCATGAAGCCATCCCATTGTAGCCGCCCTCTATAAAGAGCGGTCAGCGTCGGTTCTAAATACCGACGCTGACCGCATTGTGGGTCCGTCGCCTCCTTGCGGCAGAGGCGGGAGCGTTATCACGAATTCACAACAACGAATCGTGATCCCTTCTCGCTACGGACCAACAGGAGGATGCCTTCTGCTGATGCATCTTTGCGATGCTCAGCCATCAGCCGCTCGAAGTCTGCGACTGACGTTACTTTTTGTCGATTGACTTCCCGGATTATGATGCCGGGAGCTAATCCTACCTCTGCAGCAGGACTTTTTTCCCGCACAGAAGTGATGACAACACCTTCGGTACCTTCCATCCCCAATTGCTTGGCAACGGCGGTATCCAGCGGAGCGATTTCCAGACCGAGGCCTTCCATACGCTTGCCTGGTTGCTCCTGCACTTCCGGTGTGTTCGCACCGAAATCAGTTGGCTGCATGGCAGCTTCGTAACCGAGCTTCATGCTCTTACCACTACGAACAATCTCGATCATCAACTCTTCACCAAACGTTGAACGCTCGACAGCGAGTTGCAATGCCTGAGGTGTGGAAACCAATTTCTTGCCGAAACGAACAATGACGTCGCCAGATTGGAGCCCTGCCTTGGCGGCAGGCGTGTCGGGGTAAACATCCGTCACGATTACACCACCTCGCGGCTTGACCTCCAGCTCTTTCGCCAATTCTGGGGTTACAGGCTGAATGCCTACGCCCAGATAAGCACGCTTCACCGTGCCACTGTCGACCAACTGATCACCAACCCAGCGAGCAAGGTTCGAAGGCACAGCAAAGCCGATTCCTTCATTACCTCCGCTTCGTGAATGGATCGCTGTGTTGATGCCAACGACTTCGCCACGAAGGTTCACCAAGGGACCGCCACTGTTGCCAGGGTTGATCGCTGCGTCTGTCTGTAGAAAGTTTTCGCGTGCAGTTATACCAATGCCACGGTGTTTGGCACTGATGATGCCAGCAGTCACTGTACTTTCCAAGCCAAAGGGTTGACCCAGTGCCATTACCCAGTCCCCGATAGAAACGCGGTCACTGTCACCAAGGGTGGCAGCGGCCAAGTCGGTAGCGTCTACTTTGACGACAGCAAGGTCGGTCTTAGGGTCAGTCCACACGTTGGTCGCAACGAATTCGCGACCATCATGAGTTCGCACTGTCACCTCGCCACCGCCAGCAACAACATGGTTGTTCGTGAGAATCACACCCGATGCGTCGATGATGACACCCGATCCGATCCCGCCTTGCGGAGCAGGAGCCGAACGTCCCGGACTCATGTTCGGGCCTCCACGCTCCATTCCCCGAAACATGTCCTCGAATGGTGTGCCACGAAATGGATTCTCGCCCCTCATCCCACCTTGAGAAGGTTGTGGCTTGGTTTGAGAATTCCACTTTGACGCCACCGCAGGTCGATTCTCAATCGAGACCACCGAAGGTAACAACTCCTCTGCAACTGTGCGAAACGCACTCGATAGATGATGGGCCGAGTCGATGGCCTCTTGCTGCTGGGGAGTTAAACTCGCCAAAGGGGTTTTTTGAGATTGATCAGCATTGACCCACGCTGCTCCGGAAAGCAGACCAGCGGCAGCCAATGCCGCTAAGCCCGTGGAAGCCCATGCTTCTGGTTTTCTGAATTTCATGATGGTTATCCTCCAAGTTCACTTCTTGTCTTCGGGGAGATTGCGATTGTTGGACGCTTGCTTCACAGAGCTTTTACGAGTGTGCCGGCACTCAGTCCTGTCGAGCGTTCATCTCGCGTATCAGTTCAACAGTCATCACCAAGGGTGGAGACCAAGTTGGCTCCGCCCAGGCTTGCCGTCTCGCTGCAACACGTTTGCTCCAACCTCTGCGAACCTCTGCGGATCGCTCGCGAATCTCGTCCGGTGTCGGATCTGATGACTCACGTTCAAAAGATTTAGATTTCCTGGACATGAGCCTCTCCCGACTGAAGACATTGAAAAGAGAGTGACGCACGTTGCGTTACTCACGTGCTCGGTGGGTAATGCACAACGCGTGCCAATGGGGAAAAGTGCCGAATTTACGGTGTTTTGGACAATTAGCCATGTTCACTGCGTCGCGGTTTGCCCCAGCGGGGCAAAATGCCCCC
>CAXGRW010000204.1:0-8280 GCA_964012125.1 uncultured Rhodopirellula sp. | reverse complement strand
AACGCAGCTCATCGTCCTGTGATGATTCACCGCGCCCCGTTTGGGTCTCTTGAACGATTCACTGGGATGCTGATCGAGCACTTTGCAGGGGCGTTTCCACTTTGGCTGGCTCCCGAGCAGGTACGAGTTCTGCCGTTGAGTGACAAGTCGCTCGACTACGCAGTGCAAGTCGCCAAGGAACTCGAGGCGGCGGGGCTGAAGGTCACAGTCGACAATAGCGGTGGCAAGGTTCAGGCTAAAATTCGCAACGCCCAGTTGGAGTTGGTGAATTACATGGCGGTGGTTGGCCCGAAAGAGGCAGAGGCCGGGCAGGTTGCCCTGCGTGACCGTATCGATGGCGATTTGGGGTCCATGCCGACAGCGGAGGCGATTGCCAGGCTCAAGCAGGAAATCGCTAGCAGGCAGGTGCGTCAGGTTGTGAAAGGTGATTTTTCCGCCGCAGCTGTGGATTCTGATGCGGTCGGTAACGAGTACTAGGCCCGGCGGCCCGCTGTTGTTGGCTTTTTTGCGTCCATAATAAGGCTTTTCACGGTATTTCTGGCTTTCGATGGCGTTGATGGCCGATTCCGTTGCAAGCGATCCGGTCTTCATCCCGGTGGGTACTTATACTGTTGGAATGCGTTCTCGCAGTGACGCTTTCGTTGCTGAGACTCGGTTTTTCTCTCTAATCTGGTTTGGATGTGATGCGATCATTGATCCCACAGCTCTGCTCATTTGTTGTGTTGTTGTCCGCTGCGTCGATTTTCTTGACACCTCAAGCAGACGCCGCTGGGCTTACAGCGGAGGAAAAGAAAACAGTTCAAAATGTGAACGCCAGCGTCTTGCGGGCGGGCAAAAGCTACGCCGCTGAGGACTTCGATGCATCTGCGGAGTACATCCGAACTGCGGTCAAGCAGATTGAAGACGCAGTCAAAAGCGGTTCACCAAAGGTTTATGACGAGTTATTGCCTGCGATGAAGCGGATCGAGAAGGCTCGAACTCTGCTTGACTTGGAGGGAGTCACGCTTCCCACCTTCACGCGGCCTAAGCGTCCTGAGGATGCCCCTGCGAAGCCCGAGCTGGGAACGCGTCCCACCCCGGGCAAACCCCAACCAGCGGCCGCTGACGGACTCAGTTTTACGAAAGCGGTCGCTCCGATTCTGTCGGCACGTTGTGGACGATGTCACGCAGCTGACAGCAAAGGTGGGTTCAGCTTGGCGACCTACGCTGCACTCATGAAAGGCCCGCCCGAAGGCGTTGTGATCTTCGCGGGCGATACCGTCGGAAGCCGCTTGATTGAGACCATTGAGACAGGGGATATGCCGCGAGGTGGTGGCAAAGTGACACCTGCCGAATTGAAAATACTGAAAGATTGGATTTTGGCTGGCGCAAAGTTTGATGGAACTGATCCCGCCGCTCCGATCGCAGCAGGCGCTACCGCCGACGAGCCACCACGGCCGAGACTCAAAGCAATGAAGGCCACTGGTAAGGAAACGGTGAGCTTTGCAGCCGATGTGGCTCCTCTGTTGGTTGAGAGCTGCAAGGGATGTCATATCAACGCTATGCGAGCCAGCGGTGGTCTGAACATGGATACCTTCGCCCAACTGCTGCGTGGTGGGGATAGTGGCGATATCGTCATTCCCGGTAATGGGGAAGAAAGTCTGTTGGTCAAGAAGCTTCGTGGAAGTATGGGTTTGAAAATGCCTGCTGGTGGGCGACCAGCCTTCTCTGATGATTCGATCAAACTCATTTCTACTTGGATTGATGAGGGGGCGACGCTGGATGGTGCCTCGGACAATCAGCCATTGCAGGTGATGAGTCAATTGGCATGGGCTGCGGCTGCGACACCTCAGGAGTTGAGTGATCGACGCGCCAAGCTCGCTGGCGAGAATATCAAGCTTGTGGTCCCCAGTGGGGCTGGCCTGACCATTGAAACAACGGACCACTTTTATGTTGTCGGTTCCGCTGCCCCCGATACGATCAAACTGGTTGCTGAACTGGCTGAAGACCAAATGAAAGCAGTGAAATCGGTTGTGTCAGCAGATGCCGGGCAGGCATTCTTCAAGGGAAGAGCCACCATTTTTGTGATGCCCAAAAGGTACGACTACAGCGAATTCGCAAAGATGGTTGAAGGACGGGGGATTCCCAACGGGTGGAGCAGTCACTGGAAGTATGACGGCATCGATGGCTACGTTTCATTGGTCGCAACCGACCGTGATGAAGAGGACGAAATCGAAGCACGGCTGACTTCGCCGTTGGTGAGTTTGGCGGTCGCCACGCGGGGGGGAGATGTACCACGTTGGCTCGCCGAGGGAACAGGCAAGGTAATCGCGAAGCGACACGGAAATACAGAGAAAGCACCGCGTGGGCGGACACCGAAAACAACGGTCAATCGTGACCTTGTCGAGGCGTTGGCAGCGATGGGCAATTCGAAACAGTTCCTGGATGGCAAACTGACGCCAGAGCAGTCTGATCTGATCGCCACCGATCTGATGTCTGCGATGCTGGATCGGGCTCAGAAAAAGGGCTTTGATGGCCTGATGAGAAATATGAGCCGAGGTCTACCCTTCGAAAAGGCATTCATTCAGTCGTTCGAAGCCACGCCACAGCAATTCGTTGATGCTTGGAAACGCTGGCGTACCGGCAGTTGAGCGGAGCACGCTTCTTTCGCCAGGGAGCTGATCTGCCATCCGAGGGCTAGATGCGCCTAACTGTGATACCCATGTCCGCGAGGCCAACAGTGTTTCGGGGATGATCTTGTCGCGTCCATTTCCGTGTGAGCCATTTCGATGCCAGAGTGGTCAGGAGACGGTAAGCAGTTTCATTCGTTTTTAGCGATGGAACCCTCGTTCTGTGGGGAGCGTATGAGGCAATTCTGTGCCACTGGGCAACGAATTGAGGGTGCGCCCCGGTGACATGCCATCGTGTTGGCGTTCTCATGGTGTTTCCAGCAACTGAATCCAATTGCCGAGTCCGTTGGTAAGAGGTTCTGGGCGCGGAGATGCGTTTCCTTTCCCAATATCCCCCAAGATACGTCTAAGCCAGGTGAGATAATGATTGTTGTGATGGAGCCCAAAGCGACAGATGCGGAGGTCGAGGCGACCGTTCAGCGGGTGGAAAGCATGGGGTTAAAGGCGAATGTGATTGTGGGGACAGAACGCACTGTCGTGGCTGCCATTGGCGACAAGCGAGAGCATTTCAAGGAGTCAATTGAAAGCAGTTCTGGTGTCTCTGCAGTCGTACCGATCGCCGCTCCCTACAAAATGGCGAGCCGCGAAGTTCAGCAGCATGCCAGCCAGATTCGTATCTTGGATTTTGTTGCAGGTGCTGGTGAAGTCGGGATGATTGCGGGGCCGTGCAGCGTCGAGAATGAAGAGCAGATCCTGTCGACAGCCCGGGCCGTCAAGGCAGCAGGAGCGACTGGTTTGCGCGGGGGTGCGTTCAAGCCGCGAACCAGCCCGTACAGTTTTCAGGGATTGAAAGAAGATGGCTTGAAAATGCTGGCAGCGGCCAGGGATGAAACAAACCTCGCTGTCTTTACTGAAGTGATGGGCACGGACGACGTGGAATTGGTCGCTCGTTATGCCGACGTCCTGCAGGTGGGGGCCCGCAATATGCAGAATTATCGACTACTTGAGGCGGTGGGGGCTGCTGGTAAGCCAGTGCTGCTCAAGCGTGGTGCCTCAGCTACGATGGACGAGTTTCTGTTGGCTGCTGAATATATTCTTAATGAGGGCAATGATCAGGTCATGCTCTGTGAACGCGGCATTCGAACCTTCGAAGGTCATACCCGTTTCACCCTGCCCCTGGCGAGTGTTTCGTACCTCCATCGCAAGACGCATTTGCCTGTGATCATCGACCCCAGTCATGGTACAGGTCATGCATACATGGTGCCCGACATGGCTGTAGCCGCCGCCGCCGCTGGTGCCGATGGATTGATTGTCGAAGTTCATCCTGATCCCAGTACGGCGTTGAGCGATGGCTATCAGTCGCTGACTTTTGACGAGTTTGAAAAGACCATGACGCGTTGCAATGCCGTTGTGGATGCCTTGCGTGCTGCGAACGCCTGAGAGCGAAGGGATTGAATGTCATGAATGCACAAGACAAAACGCTGGATCAGTACCAGCAGTTTATGAAGATCAACGCTGCCGCACACCTGTTTCGCAGCGCCCGTGAACTCGGGCTGCTGACGGAGCTTCGCGAGGGACAGCGGACGCTGACGCAGTTATGCGAAAAACTGTCGCTCAAGCGAGGTGCCACGAAATTGGTGCTCGATGCGTTGGTTGCCAGCAGCATCATTGAAAAGTACGAAGAAGACTACGCTTTGTCGCGGGTAGCTCATTTGTTGTGTCAATATGACCAAGATCTGGGAGATGCGACGTGGAATCACTTGGTAGATCATGTGCGGGAGGCAGGCGAGTCGGATGCAGATGAGACGACTACTGATGATCAGGCTTATCTGAATTCTTTGGCGGCCACGCAGTGGGTGCACACGCCGGCAGCGATGCAGGCAGCTGAAATGCTGGATCTGGGCGGTGAGGACGGGATCTCGGGGCTGAAAATCCTCGATCTTGGTTGTGGCTCGGCGGTCTGGAGTGCTGCGATGGCGCACCGCGATCAGGAAGCGACGGTGATAGCTGTGGATCAGGCAGCGGCACTCAAAGCCGCTCAAAGCACCGCTGATTCGATCGGTTTAGGGGATCGCTTCCGAGCAATTGAGGCGGATCCAGTCGAGGCAGATCTGGATGACGCGGAGTTCGATCTCGTTTTGGTCGCTCAGCGATTGGGTTGCTTGGGGCCAAACGACGGACAGAAACTGCTGTCCAAAGCGATCAAAGCACTCAAATTCGGGGGGAAACTGGTTGTGATTGATCTGTTTCGGGGACCGGCAAAGCCCGATATGAGTGAATGTGTCGAGGCATTGAAGCTGGAATTAGGAACCCAACACGGCAGCATGAGAACTCTGGAGGCGATTCAGACGGAGCTTGCGGAGCAAGGGCTGGAGAATGCTCAGGTCACATTCATGCCCGATAGTCGGGTAAATATGGGAATGGCGGTAGCAAGTCGACCGTCAGAGCAGTCCTGACCGTTGCCGATTTAAGTTTTCACAGGAGAATTTGCTCGGTTTCGAAAAAAGCATGGTTGGACGCGTTGACGGAATCGACCTGCGGAACCTACGATACGCAGCTTAAATTCAACCTTTTGGAACTTGACCCGGAAGAATACAGCGATGGCTGTCCCTAAACGAAAACACTCTAACAGCCGAACTGGTAAACGACGCTCGCACGATCGTGTGAAAAAGCGTCAGGTCAGCTACTGCCCTCAGTGCAGCTACGCGGTACCGACCCACACGATCTGCCCTAAGTGCGGGTACTATCAGGGACGTATTGTCGTCAAGCACGAAGACAGCTAACCGGCGCCGTTCAGCAATGAAATCTGTCGGCATCCTCTTCCCCGGACAAGGAGCGCAGGCGATCGGCATGGGCCGATGGCTTCGTGACACGTATCCGGTGGCAAAAAGCTTATTCGATCACGCCTCTGAAGTATTAGGCTACGATCTCGCTGAGTTGTGCGCTGAGGGACCGGAATCACGGCTCAATGAAACTGCCCACAGCCAGCCAGCCTTGTTCGTTGTCGGATTTGCGGCGGCGACCGTGATGCGCGAGCAGGTCCCCGAGCGAATCGCGGCAGTGAAAGCTGCTGCCGGATTGAGTCTTGGCGAGTACACGGCGGTTTGCTTCGCTGGAGGGCTGGAATTCTCGGACGGACTGAAGCTCGTGCAGCGACGCGGTCAGGCAATGCAGGCTGCCGCGGATGCCGTTCAAAGCGGCATGGCCAGTGTGCTGGGCTTGGACTTGGACGCCGTTAAGCAGGTTTGCGACGAATCTCGGCGCGACGGCGAGGTACTGCAACCTGCCAACTTGCTCTGTCCGGGGAATATCGCGGTTTCCGGGCATCTCACTGCAATCGAACGTCTTGTCCCAGCGGCAGAAGCTGCGGGGGCGATGAGAGTGATCCCGCTGAGCGTTGCGGGTGCCTTCCACACATCTTTAATGCAGCCTGCGGTCGACGCATTGCGGGCAGCGTTGGAAGAGATTCCGATACAAGACACACAAATCCCCGTCTACAGCAATGTAGACGCCAAGCCTCACCAATCTGCCAGCGAAATTCGTGATCTGCTCAGCCGCCAAGTCGTCGGGTCTGTGCGTTGGGAAGATTCGGTGCGACAGATGCTTGAGGATGGGATCGACGGTTTCGAAGAGGTTGGTACCGGTCGCGTCCTGCGAGGTACTCTCAAACGCATCAACCGAAAGCTGCCATCGGATGGTTTCGGGGATGGTTGACCCCGGCTGACTCCGAACTGCCATTTCAATACTCTCTTTCTCTCGCCTGCCGCAGCGACGTTTTGCGTCAGTGCGAGCCATCGAATTCCCTCTACATCGCGGAACAAGTCATGGAACTTTCTCTCACCACGGACCTGAAAGATCAGGTTGCCGTCGTCACAGGAGCCTCACAGGGGCTCGGAAAAGCAGTTGCGATCGCCTTGGGTATGAATGGGGCTACCGTCGTCTGTCTGGCCCGAAACGCCGAGAAGCTCGCTGCGACTGTGTCCGAGATCGAAGCAGCTGGAGGTGTCGCTCAGGCGGTTGCCTGCGATGTCACCGACAGGGCTGCTGCTAAAGCCGCCATTGAGGGTGCCAAAGAAAAACATGGTCGCCTCGACATCCTCATCAATAATGCCGGAATCACCCGCGATAAATTAATGCGGGGGATGTCTGACGAGGAGTGGGATGACGTCATTGCCACAAATTTGACAAGTTGCTTCGTCTGCTGCCGAGCTGCTGCAGGAATCATGCGGCGGAGTAAATACGGCCGAATTATCAACATGGCCAGCATCTCGGGGCTGATCGGTAACCCCGGCCAAGCCAACTATTCCGCGAGTAAAGCGGGGATGATTGGGCTGACCCGAACGCTCAGTAAAGAGCTGATCAGCCGCGGAGTGACCGTCAATGCAGTCGCTCCTGGCTTCATTGCCAGCGAAATGACTGCAGAATTGGGCGATGTGGTGCTTGAAGAGGTCAAAAAACGCATCCCTGCCAAGCGTGTTGGAACGCCAGAAGATGTGGCTGCTGCGGTTCTGTTTCTCGCATCCAAAAATGCTGGTTACGTATCTGGGCAGACTCTGGTCGTCGATGGCGGCATGATCGGGTAGACTCTGGGAACGAATTGTCAAAACGGATGGAGTATCTTGCCGTCTGTGTATTGACGCCTTTTGCTTGTTTCACCTATCCTTTTCCGCGACTGCGATTAAGTGCAACAGGCTCTACCCTTGAGATTGGGGAGCGGAGTTATTTGCACCGCTTGCCTACAATTCTACAAAACAAACATTTTCAGCTTGCTGACATCCCCTAGAGACTGCTCATGGCTACCGTTGAAGAACGCGTGATCGACATCGTGTCCGAACAACTCGGTGTTGATAAAGAAAAGATCACCCGCGAGACATCCTTTGTCACTGACTTGGGTGCGGACTCGCTCGATACCGTCGAATTGGTAATGGAACTCGAAGAAGAGTTTGATATCAACATTCCCGATGACGAGGCCGAGAACATCCAGAAAGTGGGCCAAGCGATTGATTTCATCGAAAAGGCCAAAGGCGATGAAGACGCTTGATTGTGTTTGCCGCGTGGTAAATCACAACTGGTCTAATCGAATCTGCCGCCCCTAAATCCGAGTGCCCCCCGCGGCTTTGTGTTTCGCGGGCGGCATTTGTTTTGTTTGCTGCCCGGTGCAATTTTGGGCAGGTCCCCTCACTCCTAGCATGGAACATTCGTCCAAGGCATCCGAATGCAACAAGAATCGCAGCGCCGCATTGTGGTCACAGGCGTAGGCGTCGTCTCTCCGTTGGCAGTCGAAGTCGACACGTTTTGGAGTCGTCTAACGACGGGCGAGAGTGGCGTTCATCAGCTAACAACAGTCGATACCAGTAAGTACAAAGTTCATATCGGTGGCGACATCCCGGACTTTGACCCCACGCAGTGGATTGAAAAACGTGAAGTCAAACGCCTCGATCGTTTCACGCAGTTCGCTGTGCATGCAGGTGGACAGGCCATTCAGGATTCCGGACTGGATTTTGACAAGGTTGATAGGTCCAAGTGTGGGGTGATTCTCGGTTCGGGAATCGGGGGTTTGGGCGAGATTGAAGTTCAGATCCAAAAAATGCTGAGCAAAGGCCCGGATCGCGTAAGCCCGTTCACCGTGCCGAAAATGATGCTCAATGCTGCGGGAGGCAATCTCTCAATC